>DMYZ01000267.1 GCA_003483565.1 Prevotella sp. | reverse complement strand
TATATGCCGCTAATGGTAATGGCTCTTCTGTTCCGAAGTGTGATATAGAAACTTCTACTGATGGCACTTCATGGACAAAACTGGACAGCGTATCTTTCTCTAACACTCGCAGACTTTGGAAGCGTACTAAGATGACTTATAGTGGTACAACACCGGTCTATGTACGTCTTGTACAGACTGGAGGCGGGAGTAAGGCTATGATCTTTGATATTTATATTCTGAATCAGGGAGACAAAACTAAAAGCATTTTAGATAATGTCAATGATATTGACCTTAATGTAACCCCTGTAATTCGTACAGAGATCTATTCTCTCAGTGGTATGCGTCTCAGCAGTTTACAGTCAGGTATTAACATTGTTCGTACCGTTTATGCTAATGGTGCAGTCAAGGTTAAAAAAGTACTCATAAAATAATACTTCTCTTTTTCCAGGTATGCCAGTTTCTTAAAGGTCTCTGGCATACTTTTTGTTTTGAATTTTATTTAATCCTCTCTGAAATGAAAAGAAAATTCAGTATATTACTTTTTAGTTTACTTTTCATATCCACAGCACTAAAGGCACAAAAGCCTGCACGGATCTTACAGTATTATCCAGAAGGAAAGAATATTGTGTGTATTAACGGCAATAACCGTTATACTCGTGCTCTTTATGGTACTCATACACTTTTTCGGTTGGAAACGAGCGACCGTCCTGTTTTTGCTACTTACGATAAACAGAGAAGCCATAACTTTCGTTTTTTCTTGGTTTATAAAAAACATAGATTTCCACTAGATTCAACTTCCTATTGTGAAGCCCGTTACCAAGGTGGGCAACGTACTTACCTGTTGCGTGATCCTCGCTGGGGGCGCGAGGCCCGGCTGACTATTGTCGTCCTTGTTTCTCAGTTCCGTGAAGGAGCAATTTGGCATTTTTCAGCTACCGGATTTAATGTTATTCCTCAACTTGAAGCTCTTGTATGTCCTGTCCGTAAATGGAATATGTCCAGGGATGGTGATTTGGGAAAGGAACCTCGTTCCAGCTATGACCCGCAAGTTAACTCCCCTTTGCTCAGAGACTATCGATGGCAGGCCAACGGTAATAGTTATTTTGTACTTCGTCATCCTGATACTTGTTATATTCTTTCGGCTCGACAGGGTGCTTCTCTTATGAAGAAGGAACAACAGGCTTTGACTCAACTTACTTCTGTACTATCTTTTACTACTCCTGACCCTTTTATTAACACTCTTGCTTCTAATCTTGTAGTTGCAGCTGATGGTTTATGGGACGGCAAGACTTGGCTTCATGGATGCGTTGGATGGCGTATGCCTCTTGCAGGATGGCGAGCCGGATATGTGGGTGACATTCTCGGATGGGATGACCGGGCACGGTCACACTTTGATGCTTATGCCCGTAGTCAAGTTACAGATATTCCTCCAGTTTATCCTCATCCTAATCAAGATACAACGATGAATTTTTCGCGAATCAAGGAGAAGTGGGGTACACAGATGTATAGTAATGGTTATATCTGCCGTTTACCGGACAATAATCATATTATGCATCATTATGATATGAATCTTAATTATATTGATGAACTTCTTTGGCATTTTGAATATGATGCAGATACCACTTATTTGCGTAAGATGTGGCCGGTATTGGTAAGGCATCTTGCCTGGGAGAAGCGCAATTGGGATCCGGACAATGATCATCTGTATGATGCTTATTGCTGTATTTGGGCAAGTGATGCCTTGTATTATAACAGCGGAGCTGTAACTTATAGTTCTGCTTATAATTACAGAGGTAATCTTTTGGCTGCCCGTATTGCTGAAATTCTGGGAAAAAACCCTGCTCCTTATCTTAAGGAGGCCGAAGCTATAAAGAAAGCGATGAATGCACGATTATGGGTTCATGACCATTGGGTAGAATACCAGGATTTTATGGGATTGAAGCGTCTTCATACAGATCCTGGTCTCTGGAGCCTTTATACGCCTATAGACTGTGGGGTAGATGAAAAATGGCAAGACAGCCTGCTGGCCAATTATCTTGACAGACATTTCCGTCATATTCCTGTTGGATATATCATTCCTGATAAATATAAGGGGAAGATTACTATAGACTGGAAACCTTATACCATTTCTACTACAGACTGGATGCCATATGACTGGAGTACAAATAATGTTGCTCATGAAGAAGTAGCGAATATGGCTCTTGCCCTTTATGAGGCAGGACAGGGGGAAACTGCAACACGGTTATTGAAAAGCGATCTGCTTGATGAACAATATTTGGGGCAGAGTCCGGGTAATTTCGGACAGATCAGTTATTACGATAAGGCTGTCTCTGAGGCCTATCGTGATTTTGGTGATAATATAGGTGTGGTGGCAAGAGCTGTCGTCAACGGGCTTTTTGGTATTCGTCCGGATGCTCTTCATAATAAATGTGTGATCCGTCCAGGATGGCCGTGTGATTGGAAGCAAGTTTCTTTTCATTCGCCTTATTTAAGTTTCTATTTTCATCGGGATGGAAGGAAAGATATTTTTCGTATCCATCAGCATTTTGCCCAGCCTTTACAAATGATCTTGGATTATGATGGAATTGTTGAAGGTACAGATAAGGCTGATCAGACTTTGATTGTTTATCATAAAACCGGCAGCAAGGCAAACTGTACTGTCATCAGATCTGATCAAAGAGAAGAGAATGATGTCCCGACATCAGAATATATGCGGAAAATGGGTTTAAAAGATCTTTCAGCACAAGTTGATTTAAAAAATCTTCATTATCGTAAAATAAATATTGACAGTTGTTTTAACAGTAAAGCAGACAATATTTTCAAAAATGAATATTTTTCTCCGCGCTCTCCCTATTCTACGCTGGAAATACCCAGCCAGGGGATAGGACAATGGTGTGTTCCAAATCGTATGGCTGATATAAATGATAAGATTTTTCGCAGCAAAATTCATGAAGGGATATTTGATGCAATATTGGATAGCAGTCATGTAAATTCCACTATACATCATTCTTTTGTTGTACCCTTCCAGACTCCTTCTTCTGGCAAGAATATTATATATACCTCTCTTTGGAACAATTATCCGGATAGTGCCACGGTAGCCTTACAGGGAAAAGCACAGGGAGCCTGGCTTATGTTGGCTGGAAGTACTAACAGTATGCAGAGCCGCATAGCCAATGGCATAATCTATGCGGAATATACTGACGGATCTAAAGATACGTTGATATTGGAAAATCCTGATAACTGGTGTCCGGTAGAACAGGATTACTATACCGATGACTATGCTTTCAAAACATTGCCACTTCGTCCTTACCGTGTTCATTTTGGAAGTGGGGCAGTAAGCCGGAATCTAACCCGGACCCTTCATTTGCAGGGTATTAGCAAGAGCAGATCTGATAATCCGGATTCTGCCGAAGGCAATAATATCCCCGATGGAGCAGCGGAATTACTCTGCATGCCTCTTGATAAGAATAAAGAACTGAAAAGTCTTACCCTGAGGGCATTGAGCAATGATGTTGTTATTGGACTGATGGCCGTAACTCTATTCTGATAGAGTTGGAATATAATAATAGAATGATTTAACTAAATTTAAAATATGTCACGACAATTAGGAAAATATTTAATTCTTTTGGAAATGGTATGCACATTCATACCTGTTTGGAGCTCAAATGGAATAGACAGGCATGCTGTTGTGATTCGTAATAATCCTCATGTTACAGCACTCGATTCTTTGCAGTCTTTTACTGTCGGTAATGGAGAATTTGCAATGACGGTTGATGCCACAGGTTTGCAGACTTTCCCCAAACTCTATAGCCATGGTGTTTGTCTGGGCACGATGAGTGATTGGGGATGGCATTCTTTTGCTAATCCCAAACACTATACGCCCGCAGATGTTCTTGAACCCAAAGATTTTGGAAGAGGGCATAAGGAATTGTATTCTCTTCAGTTTAAGCAACCAGGAAGACAGCGTGATGCCTGTAATTGGTTGCGTGCTAACCCTCATCGTCTTTATCTAGGCACTGTAGGATTAAATATTTCTCATCCCGGCCAGCTTAATCATATTCAGGAATCATTGGATATGTGGACGGGAAAGGTGAGCAGTTCTTTCTTTGTGAAACATGACCGATATCAGGTACAGACGGTCTGCTCTCCTTTATATGACCGTGTATCCTCTCTTGTTACAGCCAGTGTCGTGCCTTCCGTGCGTATTCGTTTTGCTTATCCAACAGGCGGACATAGTGATGATGCCTGTAATTGGCAAGCTAATAGCAAGCATACGACATTGGTTATTAAGAAAATTGCCCATGCTGTTCTCTTAAAACGTAAGATAGATGCTACAGTTTATTATGTTTTAGTCAGTTGGAAAGGAAAGGCTGATTTCATACAAAAGAGGGCTAATGATTTTTTATTGAAGGCTGTTGGACATCAGCTGGACTTCAGCGTAGAATATAGTGAAGACTTGGCAGCGGTAAAGTCCCATATCTCAGGTCTTGGATCTTTTGCTTTAGCAGAAAGAATTTCAGCTGAGTACTGGCAACGTTACTGGGAAAAGGGCGGGATTGTAGATTTTTCTCAGGTGAAGGATCCTCTCGGCCGTGAGTTGGAACGGCGTATCATTCTTTCTCAATATCTTCTTGCCGTTAATGATGCCGGCACGACTCCCCCACAGGAAACGGGGCTTGTTTACAATTCCTGGTTTGGTAAGTTTCATCTGGAGATGACTTGGTGGCACTTGGCTCATTTCGCCCTCTGGGGACATCCTGAACTTCTGGACCGGGTGTTA
This sequence comes from Prevotella sp., assembly GCA_003483565.1. Taxonomy (GTDB): domain Bacteria; phylum Bacteroidota; class Bacteroidia; order Bacteroidales; family Bacteroidaceae; genus Prevotella. The sequence continues at coordinate 6,037 of DMYZ01000267.1, read as the reverse complement.
TCCTGGTATCAGAAAGTAGAACCTGTAGCCCGTGCTATAGCCAGGAGACAGGGCTTTGACGGAGTACGCTGGATGAAGATGACTGATCCTTCCGGGCAGGAGGCTCCCTCTAATGTCGGTTCCTATTTGATCTGGCAGCAACCTCATCTTATCTACCTTGCAGAACTTCTTTATCGTGCTCATCCGTCAAAGAGTGTGCTTGATAAGTATGGGCACCTTGTTGAAGAGACTGCGAAGTTCATGTATTCTTTTGCCAGCTATGATTCGGTCAATCATCGTTATGTTCTCAAAGGATGTATACCAGCTCAGGAAACGTTAAATGCTTCCTCTACAGTCAATCCCCCATTTGAACTCTCTTATTGGCATTATGCTTTAGGTGTCGCTCAGAAGTGGCGTGAACGGGAAGGACTGCAGCGTAGTGCGCGATGGGACAGTCTTATCAGTCAGCTTTCTCCACTTGCTGCCAATAGTGACAGTCTCTATCTGGCCGCTGAATCGGTACCGGAGACGTATAAAGACATCCGTTATACTTCAGATCATCCTGCTGTATTAGGTGCCTTGGGTATTCTTCCTGATAATTCTCTTATAAATAAGAAGATTATGAATAATACCTTAAATTGGGTAATGAAAAAATGGAATTGGGATAAGACGTGGGGCTGGGATTTTCCAATGACTGCGATGTGTGCGGTACGTCTTCATCGGCCGGATACAGCTCTGGAAGCTCTGATGATGAAACAGCGTACTAATACTTATCTTGTTAATGGATATAACTATCAGGATGATCGCTTGCGTATTTATTTACCGGGAAATGGAGGATTGCTTGCAGCTGTAGCATTGATGTGTGCAGGATGGGATGGCAATAAAGTATCCAATCCAGGTTTTCCTAAAGACTGGAATGTAAAATGGGAGGGAATTCTGCCTTTACCTTGAAAAATGAATTAATTAACCTTTTTCGTTAAATATAATATATGAAAAATTTAGTATTATTTTTTATAGCGTTTCTCATAACCGGGACATTGCAGGCTCAGATTCCTGCTTTCCCCGGTGCAGAAGGCTTTGGGGCTTATGCCACTGGCGGGCGAAACAGCCGCAAAGTTGTTCATGTAACTAATCTGAATGCATCTGGAGCGGGGTCCTTTGCAGATGCTCTCAATGGCAGTGACCGTATTGTCGTATTTGATGTCGGTGGTGTCATCAAACTCTCTCCTTCAGATATGGTAGCTGTTGACAGGCATAATAATATCACGGTACTTGGTCAGACAGCCCCGGGGGACGGTATTACCGTTTATGGAAACAGGGTGCTCATCCGTAACTGTTCCAATGTCATTTTCCGTTATATCCGGATGAGAGGATCCATTAATATGGCGAAAGATGCGGAGACCCTCACGATGGATGATGCCGAGAATGTCATTCTTGATCATTGTTCTATTTCATGGGGGCGGTGGGATAATATTCATATCAAGAATGCTGATAATATTACATGGCAATACTGTATCATCAGTGAGGGCATTGATCCTCAGCATTTTGGTGCTATTACTGATGGTACGCGCAACTGGACCATCAGCCATTGCCTTTGGGTTGATAATCACAGTCGTAACCCTAAGATGAAATGCTATGCGCAGATGATTAATTCGGTAGTTTATAATGGTGGAAATGGCGTAGTCGGCGGGCATTCAAGTGCAGATAATTATCAGGATCTGATCAATAACTACTTTATCGCTGGTCCGAATGGGAATAGTGCATATAGCCAATGGACAGCAACGGACCATCTCTATCAAAAAGGCAATTTGATGGATGGTAATCTTGATGGTGTCTTAAATGGTACAGAATATGTTAATATGACCTGTACAAATATGGATAGTCCTAATTTTTCACCTGATGCCAGAGTTACGGTAGAATCACCCGAGAATGCTTATATTCATGTAATAGATCAAGCAGGATGCAGCCGTATCCGTGACAGGCATGACCTTAGAATTATTGATCAGGTGAAGAGTCTGGGTAAAGAAGGTAGTTTTATTAATTCTGAAGAAGATGTTGGCGGCATTGGCTCTCTTAATTCTGCATCCCCGTCAAAAGATACAGATGGTGACGGTATACCAGATGGTTGGGAGACTGCTAACGGGCTGAATCCGAAGGATGCTGCTGATGCGACCTCTATTGCTGATGACGGTTATCTTTGGATTGAAAAATATGCCAACAGTCTTGCCTCTGTGAGTACTGCCCTTGTTTACCCGGTTAATGTAAAAGTCATCTATACTGATAATACACAAAAGTCTGTAAAACTGACGTGGAATCTCTCAGAACCACGTGCTGTTGGGGTTCTGATAGAACAGAGTACAGATGGTAAAAAATTTGTTCAGGTTGATTCTCTTCCTGCTTCTTCTGCAGAAAAGGTTATTTCTGATATTAATAAAGATAAGGTGTATTATTTCCGGCTCCGGTCCACTGATGGCAAGGACTATTCTAATTATTCTATAATAGTAAAGATTAATGAACCTGCAGGTATCAGCGCAGGAGGAGGAACGGATAAGAATACGACAGTTTTTATTCCTGGATCAGGTAAACTCTACCGTATTATCTGTTATGCAAGTCAATATTATTCAAGCAGTACTAATTATAGCGGCAGTGCACAATATTTAGAGCCGGATAGTCATGTGTTGAAGACGACAACTGCTTATGACTGGCAGAATCCCCGGTTGCTATGGACTATACAGCATGATGCTGCCGATACGACACGTTTTATAATTCGTTCTTTTAGTACCAGGGAATTATTGCAGTCGACAGTGAATGCCAGCGGCTATGCTTGTACGGCGGCGGCTGCTGGTGATACTTCTCCGGAATATACGATTACATTTATAGGCAACCAACTTCCTTCACAGTCTGGGACGAAGGATTCTCTTTCTTTTTATCGTCTTAATAGTCCGAATAATAAAGATTATCAATTACGAAGCAAGAGTACTTCACAATGGTTTTGGGACAATGGCACTATTGCCCGGGCTGATATGGCTTTTACCTTTCAGTCTGTTGATTCCACTCTTATCGGACTTTACACTAAAAATTTGCAGGCCAGAATTTCCGAAGGTGAAGATTTGATCCATAATGTTATTACGGGTACAGGAACGCTGGAATATCCTGACAGCGCATGTGATGAATTTATGTCTGCTCTTGAAAAGGCAGAATTGTTTCTTGCCAGTGCGAAAGAAACAGAAGTATCACAGGTCGAAATAGATTCTATAGAGGCTGTTTTATCAAAACAGACAAAGATTTTTGAAGCCCAGCAGAACAAAAGCTGGGGCGAATATGTCCCGGGAAAACTGTATGCTATTTACAGTTATGGTACAGCATCCAACAGTGGAACGACCGTAGCTGGGTCTTCGACTGCTCGTCGTTATCTTGCAGAATATGATAAGGGACTTGTTTTCCGCGTAGGGAAAACAGATGCACAAGAGGATGTCGATACTCTTCTTACCGCTCCAAACGCACAGTGGAGGGTTGCAGAGGACAGCATTAATAGGGGTAACTTCTGGATACAGAATTTTTTCACAGGTAATTATCTTAATGTGGCTTTGGATAATACCATCAATACAGCGACAACGACTTATCCTGTTTATAATAATACAGATAATGGAAAATATGCTTTTACTTTCTATGCTTCCAAAACTAATAACCGCAGTCTTAGTATAGGTACTGTTGATGCCGATGGTATGGGTGGAAAACTTCAGGGGTTTACTGGGACTGCAGACCGGACTCGTCTGCGTTGGATTCTTGAACCTGTAAGCGATGTTACCTCAGGTATCAGGGATATACGAAAAGGAAAGGGGTATGCAGGAAACAATGACAATGAATGGTACAATTTGCAAGGCATGAAAATAAATAGTCCGCATCATGGTCTGTTTATTCATCAGCATAAGCCGGTGCTAGTAAAATAAAGCCTTATCCAAAACGGATAAGGCTTTATTTTACTTCTTCCCTGGATAGTCTTTCTCTCCGGGGAGAGGCCAGTATGGTGAAGGGACATGTTCCTTTTTCATTTCTTTATCAAATTTCTTAACGAGTTTCGGATATTTCCCAGCGAGGTTATAACGTTCAGATTCATCTTCTTTTATGTTATAGAGCTCTAAAGGTTTGCCGGGTTTTACCGTAACAGCCTTCCAGTCTCCCCGTCTTGCCGCCCGTTGTTTCCCGGGAAATTCCCAATAAAGCAGGCGATGGTCAGTATCAACTTGCTTACCGTAGAAGAGAGGCAGGATATTCATACCATCAATATTTTGAGGCAGATGTTTGGTGCTGCCGGTAAGAGCAGCAAGAGTGGGCATAAAGTCTGGGAAATAGACAATATTGGACAGGGTCTGTACAGGCACTTTATTCGGCTGATTTACGATTAAAGGCACTTTGATACCTCCTTCGTAGAGTTGCCCTTTGTGTCCGCGAAGGTCAGCTCCGCATCTTAGCTCTTTTCTTGGAGCCATGATCGCGGCACCGTTGTCACTAGCGAAAATAATAAGCGTATTGTCACTCAGCCCCAGTTGTTTTAAAGCTCCCAGAAGCCTCCCTATATTGTAGTCCATATGTGTAACCAGAGCAGCATAGCGTTTCGTGTCAGCAGTCCAGTTTTTTTCGTCATACCAGAAGGTATCATCAATATGATAAGGCTCATGGGGAGCATCATAGGCAAGATAGAGAAAGAAAGGATGATCCTTTTCACGGGTGATGAAGCCGATGGCGTCATCAGTAGAAATTTCTGTGTTGTGCCTTACATGCGCATCGTGCTCGTTGGCTTTTATACTGATAAGTGTATCACCATGGAAACGATAGTTGGGGTAATAGTAATAATCACCATTACTTTTTGGGGTGGAAATAGTCCAACCATAGAATTCATCAAATCCCCTGTGATTAGGAGCTGCTCCCGGATCATATCCGTCGAGATGCCATTTGTTGACCAGACAAGAACGGTATCCCGCAGTACCAAGTACGGTAGCGATGGTTGTATCCTGTGGAAGAAGATTGGCACGTCGGTTGTAGGTCGTGTCACCTTTAGCACTGATTTTGATGCCTCTGATTCCACCTACCGGACATTGGTTGTCTCTGATTCTTGTCTTGCCGGTATTTTTACCGGTCATAAGTGAACAACGAGACGGAGAAGAGATACCGCTGCCTGCATAGCATTGCGTAAAACGGGTACCCGTAGCAGCAAGCTTATCTATATTCGGAGTCTCTATATAAGGGTTTCCATAGCAGTGAAGGTCTCCATAACCCAAGTCGTCAGCCAGGATAAAGATGATGTTAGGGTGGTCGGGTGTTGCTTTTATCTGTTGAGTCTGTCCCATAGCCGTTGATGCTGTTGTCAGGGCAACTCCATAAAGAATAATCTCTTTTTTCATTTATTTATTAGGATAATTGTTTTATCGTAAAAGTACCTTTCTATAGTTCTACGGCATAGATATTTTCATGTCCTTCGAAGTTTGCCCTGAAAATCAGCCATTGATCATCAGGAGAGAAATGGACGTTTGGTTCCAGATGGTAATCCTGATTTTCCATGTTGACAAGTTTTTCTGCATGAAGTTTGTCTCCGGCATAGTTGAAACGGAATATCCACTGGTCCTTATCAGAATTAGCCACAGAGACTTTATTCCCGCCATCACCGGCCAGGAAGGATTCATCCCAGGAAGAGGTATAGTGTACGCACCATTCATCCCGTGTAAGTTGATAATCCTTTTCTTCCCCGGTATAGGCATTGACTTTGCCTACATAGAAAGTCTTTCCGCGAGGTTTCTGGAGGTCGAAGTAAATGTGTTTGCCGTCAGCTTCCCACCATTCATGACCAGCTTCTTCTCTGTCAATAGTGCGCTTGTGTATTAGTTTTGGGGCTGCAGTATTGGTATAGTCAATTGACCTGATGTGTTCCACTTTATGCCATCAACAATCATGATCAAACGAGAGCTAATTGGGATCCGTTGGTTAGACTTTAAGATGAGTGGGTCACCAACTTTTACTGTCTAGTCTGTGGTTTGCAACAGATATGTGATTGTGGGTGAAA
>DMYZ01000061.1 GCA_003483565.1 Prevotella sp. | reverse complement strand
CAATCAATTTTTTTTTATGCCTGATTTAAGCGTTTTTTGTAGTATTTTTCAAAAACAAAAAAGGTTGATTTATTTTGTTTTATCTATGAATTGGTGTATCTTTGCATCCAATTGAAAAATAAAACAACATGAATCTGAAAATTCGATTATCCTTAATGAACTTCCTTGAGTTTGCTGTTTGGGGAGCTTATCTTACTTGCATGGGAAATTATCTTGGGGTGGCAGGACTTGGTTCTGAAATCTCGTGGTTTTATGCCATTCAAGGTGTCGTATCAATTTTTATGCCTACTTTGATTGGAATTGTAGCCGACAAGTATGTTCAACCACAACGTCTGTTAGGTATATGTCATCTTTTGGCTGGCGTATTTATGTTGGGTTGCTGGTACATGGGAATGCAGGCTGGTTTTGGAAATGAAATTCATAATTCATCTTTTTTTATTGCTTTATATACATTGAGTGTTGCTTTTTATATGCCAACTTTAGCGTTGTCTAATACGACAGCATTCTCTATCCTTAAAGGACATGGATATGATACGGTTAAGGATTTTCCTCCAATTCGTGTCTTTGGCACTATTGGTTTTATCCTTACCATGTGGTTTGTTAATTGTGCAGTATGGGATAATGGCTCTTTTGGCTTTACTTTTGCGCAGAACAGCCATAAGTTTCAGTACACTTATATGCAGTTTTTTGTTTCTGGAATTGTCAGTTTTATTCTTTTCTTTTATAGTTTTACTCTTCCTGAATGTAAGCTTGTAAAACAACAGGCCAAAAAAACTCTTGTGCAGACTTTCGGTCTCGATGCTTTCAAACTGTTTAAGTTAAAGCGAATGGCTTTGTTTCTTGTTTTCTCAGCCTTGTTAGGTATGTCTTTGCAGGTAACTAATAGCTTCGCAGGACCGTTCATTACAAGTTTTCAAGGGAGTTCTGATCCTTTTATAGCTTCGTCTTTTGCAGCTAATAATGCTACGCTGCTCACTTCTATTTCTCAGGTAAGTGAGGCGATGTGTATCCTTTTGATACCATTTTTCTTAAAACGTTATGGCATTAAAGGTGTCATGCTTATTTCTATGTTTGCATGGGTATTTCGTTTTGGATTATTTGGTGTTGGCAGTCCTACGATGCCAGGTGTGTTACTTTTTGTTGCTTCTTGTATTATTTACGGTGTGGCCTTTGATTTTTTCAATGTATCAGGGGGTATTTTTGTGGATAAGGAATGTGACCCGTCTGTTAAGGCCTCAGCTCAGGGGCTTTTTATGTTGATGACGAATGGACTTGGCGCTACTATTGGAACTCTTTCTGCAGGAGCAATCATCAATCATTATTGCCAATGGAAGAATACGGGCAGTAGTAGTTTCTTAATGGGCGATTGGCAGACGTGCTGGTTTATCTTCGCAGGTTTTGCTTTTGTTGTGGGGGTAACTTTCGCCTTGCTTTATCGTCAGAAAAAAGCTTAGATTTTAAATGTGATGCGTATTAGATTAAAATACAAAAGTATAACAAGTTTAGTTTCCAATCAGAGTATAGCTCTTGTTGTGCTTGTAAATGAGGACGAGACGAAACAAATTGCAATAACGTGTGATGAGGTGATGGCTCAGGAAATACTGTTGCGACAGTCTCATGAAACGGGGATAGAACGGCGACTCCCGGAAGTGTTTGCTCATTTTCTGGCTTTACAGATGGATGATCCTTATGAAGTGGTCATTAATAATGTTATTGATGGTGAATATCGTGCTTTACTGACGGATCATAGCGGTATAGATATGGTGCCCATTCGGGCGATTGATGCTATTTTGCTAGCTATAGCAGCTCATCTTTCAATATTTATTGAAGAAGAACTAATGACCATGCAGCAAGTCGATTTCCATAATTCTGGAGATTCCATGCAAATGCCTATTAACGGAATTAGTGAGGAAATGTTGGAAGAAGCCTTGAAGAAAGCAATAGAAAATGAAAATTATGAGATGGCTTCTCATCTACGTGATGAATTAAACCGTCGTAAACAAGGTGATAATCAGACAGATGCCACAGAATAAAGAATGAAAGAAACGAGATATTTCTATGTGCCTGGAGCTGGGAAAGCCTTAGAACTTCCTTCAGAAGAGGCTGTCCACGCTCTTCGTGTATTGCGGCTCCAGAGTGGGGATGAGTTGTTTTTGATGGATGGTAAAGGGACTTTTTATCGTGCTAAAGTAACTTTGGCTTCGTCTAAGCATTGTTCTTATCACATTGAAGAGGAGCTTCCTCAGCAAAAGAGGTGGAAAGGAAATATCCATCTGGCTATAGCTCCAACAAAAATGATGGAAAGGATAGAGTGGATGTCAGAGAAAGCTACGGAAATTGGTCTCGATGAATTGTCTTTCCTTCACTGTAAGTTTTCAGAACGTAAGGTGATGAAAAGTGATCGTATAGAGCGCATTGTTATTTCTGCTGTTAAGCAAAGCCGGAAACCATGGAAACCACAAATTCATCCGATAATATCTTTTCATGATTTTCTTTCCGCTCCGAGACATGGTCATTGCTATATATGCCATTGTTATGAAGAGATAGAAAAGAAAGATTTGTATACAGAATTGCAGCACGTGTCGTCGTTGGAGGAAAATCCGGAAATAACAATACTGGTAGGACCGGAAGGTGATTTTTCAATTGATGAAGTCAATGAAGCTATGGCTCTTGGTTATGAATCTGTATCTTTGGGGTCAGCGCGGTTGCGTACAGAGACTGCAGGACTTTCTGCTGTGATGATGGCACAACTGTTAATGAGAAAATAAATGTACTTATTTTATATGTAGTTGCATGAAAAATTTGAAGAGTATTATTGTTGGTTGTTTTGTTTTAACAGCTGTTTTGGTATCTTCCTGCTCGGGGGATGACTATGTGAATGTCATACCGCGTGAAAGTACAGCATTGATTTCTGTTGATGCTGATAAAATGTCTTCTGATTCAAAGATGGCAGATAAAGGAAATGTTATTAAGTCTTTGCTGCAGGTTGATGATATCAAGGACTGCGGAATTGATTTTTCCAAGAAATTTTATATGTTTGAATCCCCGGAAGGTGATTTGGGTATATGTGCCAAAGTTAACGATGATGATGATTTGGAGACGACATTCAAACATCTTGCAAGGAAAGGGAAATGTACTTCTGTCGTTAAGCGCAGAGGCTTTAAGTTTACTGTTCTCAAAAATTCATGGGTTGCAGGTTTCTCCGGTAAGGCATTGCTTATTATGGGACCTGCCGTTGGTCCTGCTCAAATGGAACTTCAACAGAAGATGTCCCGTTATCTTGATGAAGATGAAGATGACGGGGTGAAAGGGTCACCAATGTATGATCGTTTGGATTCCATTAATACGCCGATGGCTATGGTCGCTCAGGCCCAGTCTTTACCGGAAAAGTTTATTGCTCCATTTACTCTCGGTGCTCCAAAGGATGCTGATGCTTCCCAGATTAT
>DMYZ01000032.1 GCA_003483565.1 Prevotella sp. | reverse complement strand
TCTCATTCCATTCTATTTCCAAGATTCCTCCATCCATAACGATCTTGCTCTTACGAGGAGCCCTGGATGTAAATGCAGCTGCTACTGCTGTGGCACAAGCTCCTGTACCGCAGGCCAGGGTGATACCACTACCTCGTTCCCATACGCGGGTACGAATGGTACCGTCAGAGTTGATTTGGGCAAATTCGATATTGCAGCGTTGTGGGAAGGCTTTGCTATATTCCATGATTTTCCCATATCGGGCTATGTCAAGAGTGCCTATATCATCAACGAAACAAACATAATGTGGATTTCCCATGGACACAAAAATTCCTTCGAATGTACGGTCCTCAGCCTGAATCCTTCTTCCCAAAGTTCTATCAAACTGTTCCTTAACCTCTAATTGTGGTTCCAACATGTCAACAGTAACCGACTCCACTTGAGACCGGCTTTCTCCCTTTACAGAGAGATGAAGTTTGAGAATCTTGATACCAGACAACGTCTCGAGACGAATTTCAGTTTTATCAGTGATCTCTTTTTCATAAAGGTATTTACCAATACAACGACTGGCATTGCCACACATCATTGCTTCAGATCCATCGGCGTTAAAAATTCTCATCGAATAATCTGCCTTTCCCTCGTCACTTGGTTTGCCTATTAAGACTAATCCGTCACTTCCTATACCAAAATGGTATTTACTCCATTGTTCAGCAACGAAACTAGGATTTGTTATATTATATATAAGGGTGTTAACATATATGTAATCATTGCCAGCCCCTTGCATCTTCGTGAATTTTATTCTTTTTGTCATTTTATTGACTACTTCTTTTTATTGGATCTTGAACTGTTTAACTTCGATTGCAAATATACAATAATTTATAATATGCGACAATTTTATTTTATTATAAACAATGTGTTTTTTATAATTCGTTTTAAATTATTCTAAAATACGCAATAAAAGTTGTGTAATGTAAGTAAAATGCTTATATTTACTTTGTAAATGAAAGTTGCTGGAAAACATTTGTTTCAAAATGATATGTTAATATTGTTTTTTATTTCAAAATGTATTATATTTGCACTATTTAGCTGTCATAATGATATAATGGATATTAATTATAAAAAAGAAAGGCAAAAATGAAAAAAATTGAAGCGATAATTCGAAAGACGAAGTTCGAAGAGGTAAAAGAAGCTCTTCTTGCAGCCGACATCGAGTGGTTCTCTTATTATGATGTAAGAGGAGAAGGAAAGATGCGACAAGCTCGTATCTATCGTGGTATTATGTATGATACCAGCAGTATTGAGCGTGTTCTGATGAACATTGTCGTAAGAGATAAAAATGTGGAAAAGACTGTTGCTGCCATTGAAGATGCCGCTAAGACAGGCGAAATTGGTGATGGCAGAATATTCATTATCCCAGTTGATGATACAATTCGCATTCGTACTGGAGAACGAGGTGATATTGCTCTTTATAATGCAGAGCAGGAAAAATAGAAATAGTTAATAAATACCACAACAACACAAATACAATTATGACAGTACACAATTTAGAATATCTGTGGATACCGTGTGGATGTCATTAGCTACTGCACTGGACTTTTGAAGAGGAAGACCTTGATATCTATGAATAGGGTGAATCTTGCTATAATGCATCAGTAGTTTCTCTCTTCCTATATAGATAGGAATGTGAGAGTTGATTTTAAAAGATATAATTATTCATATGACCTTGTTTGGTTTTCCGATGGGAATGGTACAGGACATTTTTCTTTCGGTGAGACTCAGCAAGGTTTTAACAACCAATAAAATATATACTTATTATGTGTGGAATAGTATCAATTTTCAATATTCAGGACCAGACGCCCGAGTTACGCCTTAAAGCTTTAAATATGAGTCGAAAGATTCGGCATCGAGGACCAGACTGGAGTGGTATTTATTGTGGCGGTTCTGCCATTATGTGCCATGAACGTCTAAGTATTGTTGATCCCGAGTCAGGTAAACAACCCTTATTTTCTCCTGATAAGAAGCAGGTGCTGGCTGTGAATGGCGAAATCTATAATCATCTCAATATTCGCAAGTACTTTGAAGGTTCATATTCTTTTCAAACGGGTAGTGATTGTGAGGTTATTCTTGCTCTTTATCGTGAATTAAAAGATAAGGAAGATACATTGACTTCAGGTAACATTGAGAAAATGTTGGAGAAATTGAGTGGCATATTTGCCTTCGCACTTTATGATGTAGATTCAAATTCTTTCCTTATTGCCCGTGATCCTATTGGCGTAATTCCTCTTTATATCGGTTATGACAAAGATGGGAAAATATATGTATCTAGCGAAATGAAGGCTTTAGAAGGTCAGTGTGATCACTATGAACCCTTTCTTCCTGGACATTATTATTGGAGTAAAGAGCCTGGCTTGAAAAGATACTATACTCGTGATTGGTTTAAATATGATAATGTAAAAGATAATCCTGCAAGTGTTGAAAGCATACATGACTCTTTGGAAGATGCTGTTAAGCGTCAGTTAATGAGTGATGTACCTTATGGCGTGCTGCTAAGCGGAGGACTTGACTCGTCTGTAATTTCAGCTATAGCACAAAAATATTCTCAGCGTCGTGTTGAAGCTGGAGGGAAAACTAAGGCATGGTGGCCACGTCTCCATTCTTTTGCTGTTGGCTTAAAGGGAGCACCGGATTTAGTTAAGGCTCGTTTAGTAGCTGATTATATAGGTACTGTTCATCATGAGATTAATTATACGATTCAAGAGGGTCTTGACGCTATCCGTGATGTTATTTATTTTATCGAAACCTACGATGTCACCACCGTCAGGGCATCTACTCCTATGTATTTATTAGCACGTGTCATTAAATCTATGGGAATTAAGATGGTTCTTTCAGGTGAGGGTGCCGATGAAATCTTTGGAGGTTATCTTTATTTCCATAAAGCTCCGACGGCTAAAGAATTCCATGAAGAGACAGTCCGTAAACTCTCCAAACTTCATCTATATGATTGCCTTCGTGCCAACAAAAGTCTTGCGGCATGGGGAGTAGAAGGACGCGTCCCTTTCCTTGATAAGGAGTTTCTTGATGTTGCTATGCGTACCAATCCTAAAGCTAAGATGTGCCCGGGGCAGACTATTGAGAAAAAAATTGTTCGTGAGGCTTTCTGTAACATGCTTCCCGATGAAGTAGCCTGGAGACAAAAAGAGCAATTCAGTGATGGAGTGGGTTATAGTTGGATTGATACCTTAAAACAGATTACTAATTCTGCGGTCAGCGATGAGCAGATGGCACATGCTGCCGAGCGTTTTCCAATTAATCCACCACAGAACAAGGAAGAATACTATTATCGTTCTATTTTTGCTGAACATTTTCCAAGTGACAGTGCTGCGAAGAGCGTACCGTCAGTTCCGAGTGTTGCTTGCTCTACCGCTGAGGCTCTTGCTTGGGATGCTTCTTTCAAGAATATGAATGAGCCTAGTGGGCGTGCGGTAACTGGTATTCATGAAGATGCTTATTAATTATATATACCATCTCTTATTTATAACCTGCATTTTTTTATGAATTAAAAATGCAGGTTATTTTTTGTGTTGTTGCCAATTTGCAGTACCTTTGTCAATAATTAAATTAGATTTAATCTTATGGGTATAATAAAATTTATCAAGCAATGGACATTGCTTTTTGCTATTTGTGTGGGAACGATAATCTATCTTCTTTTTTCACGTATAACGTTTCTCTCGCCAATAGGTGATGCTGTTGGGCCTTGTTTGGTAAGGTTGATGCCGTTTGTTATTTTTACGATGCTTTATGTCACCTTCTGCAAAATTAAGCTTGATGAGTTTCGACCTCGTACCTGGCATTTTTGTTTACAAGGTATTCGTACATTACTTTCAGCAATTGTTGTTCTTTTTATTTCTTGGACAACATCGCTTGAAACTAAGATAATCTTGGAAGGTGTTTTTGTTTGTGTCATTTGTCCTACAGCAGCAGCAGCCCCTGTGATCACGGAAAAACTAGGTGGAAGTGTTGCTTCTATGACTATATATATGATTATTGCTAATTGTTTTACCTCCATAATTATCCCTCTTTTCTTTCCAATGGTAGAAAAATCAGCAAATATTTCTTTCCTCTTATCTTTTCTAATGGTACTCAAACGTGTACTTATGGTTTTAGTATTGCCTTTATTGCTGGCTTTATTTACAAGACGTTTTTTACCGAAAATCATTATGTGGCTTAGGTCAAAATCTAATATAGCTTTTTATTTGTGGTCCTTTAATCTTTCTATTGTTATGGGGTTGACAGTGCGAATGATTACCCGCTCACAGCTTATGGGTACAACAATGGCTTTATTGATTGTTTTACCGTTGATTATTTCCTTATTTCTTTTTGGTATTGGTAAATTCGTTGGTGGCTTTTGGGG
>DMYZ01000039.1:2350-7734 GCA_003483565.1 Prevotella sp. | reverse complement strand
CGTGGCGACAAGAGCCCGTATCGTGTAAAGATGCGTCCTATGGGACTTACTCTGGCAGGTGCTTTCGATAAGATGTTGAAGGGGCAGAAGATCGCAGATCTTGTTGCAGCCGGAGCCTCTATCGACTTTGTCATTCCTGATCTTGATCGTTGATATAGGTATTAGTAAAATATAAAATATAAAACATTCATCAAATGTTTGATTTTAAAATAGTTACAACATGGTTTGATAGTCTTCTCCGTCAGACGTTGGGTCTCGGAGATTTCTGGTCAATCCTTATCGAATGTGTCATTGTCGGCCTGGTTGTTCTTTCCCTCTATGCCCTCATTGCCATGTTTATGATATTTTTTGAGCGTAAGATCTGTGCATGGTTCCAGTGTCGTCTGGGCCCGATGCGTGTAGGCCCATGGGGCATATTCCAGGTCATAGCCGATGTGTTGAAGATGTTGATTAAGGAAATCTTCGGTGTGGACCGCTCAGATAAGTTCCTTTATGCTTTGGCACCGTTCCTTACCATTATAGCGTCTGTTACTACTTTTGCTTTCCTTCCTTGGAATAAAGGTGCGGCAGTCCTTGATTTCAATGTGGGTGTATTTATGGTTACTGCTATTTCCAGTTTGGGAGTCTTAGGTATCTTCCTTGCCGGATGGGGTAGTAATAATAAATATTCTGTATTGAGTGCTATGCGTGGGGCTGTGCAGATGATCTCTTATGAGATTTCTCTTGGGCTGTGTATGATTACAGCCGTTGTCTTCTGCGGCAGTATGCAGCTTTCTGATATTATCGGAGCACAGACGGGTCCGTGGCAGTGGCTGATTATTCAAGGGCATATTCCGGCTATTATCGCTTTTGTCGTATTCCTTATTGCAGGTAATGCAGAAGCCAATCGTGGCCCATTTGACCTTGCCGAGGCCGAGAGTGAGTTGACTGCCGGTTATCATACGGAGTATTCCGGTATGGGATTCGGTTATTTCTATCTGGCAGAATATTTGAATCTTGTCGTTATTTCCGGTTTGGCTGCTACTATCTTTTTGGGTGGTTGGGCGCCTTTGAATATCGGTATCGGCGGATTTGACCATGTCATGAATTTAATTCCAGGTTTTATCTGGTTCATTGGCAAAACTTTGTTCGTCATTTGTATACTGATGTGGATACGCTGGACTTTCCCTCGTCTTCGAATCGATCAGATCCTGAAGCTGGAGTGGAAGTATCTGATGCCTTTGATGCTGTGTGTACTGATTCTTTCTACAGTATGTGTAGCCATGGGTTGGATCATTAAAATTTAAGTAGAAAATGGAAGATAATAAACAATCATATTTCGGCGGAGTAAAGGATGCTGTCAAGACCCTTGCCATTGGATTGAAGGTTACTGCAAAGGAACTTTTCACTCCGAAGACTACGGAGCAGTATCCTGAGAACCGTAAGACTACCTTGCACGTAAGTCCACGTTATCGTGGCCGTCTGGTATTCAAACGCGACGAGAATGGTAATCATAAGTGTGTGGCTTGCACAATGTGTGAAAAGGCTTGTCCTAATGGCACCATTAAGATTTTGTCACACATGGAGACAAATGAAGAGACCGGCCGCAAGAAAAAACAGCTTGATGATTACCAGTACGACCTTGGTGACTGTATGTTCTGTCAACTTTGTGTCAATGCATGTAACTTTGATTCTATCGAGTTTACGAATGATTTTGAGAATGCTGTTTTCGATCGTAGCAAATTGGTGCTTCATCTGGACAAGGAAGTTTATGATGGAGGAAGTCTGCCAAATATTATAGATGGTGGTGCTCCTCAGACGATTGGCAAGTTTAATACTAAAACAAAATAGGAGAAGTAACAGATATGGCAAGATTAATTATGTTCTGCATTCTGGCTGTCGTTATCCTAGGTTCAGCCATAATGTGTATTACAACCAAGAGAATTATGCGGGCTGCTACTTTCCTGTTGTTCGTACTCTTTGGTATTGCTGGTATGTATTTTGTTCTTGACTACACCTTTTTGGGTGCAGCCCAGCTTTCCGTGTACGCCGGAGGTATCACGATGATGTATATCTTCGCTATTCAATTGGTTTCCAAGCGCACACTGCGAGGGTTCGTTGAGCATGTCAAAGCGTCACGTGTACTTTTCGGAGTGTTGATGACTCTTATCGGCATAGCTGTTGTCGGGCTCGTTCTTTTGAAAAATAAATTTATCGACATGTCGGCCCAGCTGGCAAACAAGGAAGTTGCAATGTCAACTATCGGTCATAGCCTTATGGGAAGCGGAAAATATGAGTATGTTCTCCCGTTTGAGTTTATATCCGTATTCCTTCTGGCATGTATTATTGGTGGTATTATGATTGCAAGAAAGGAGGATAAGAAATGATTCCTGTACAATGTTTTTTAGTGCTTAGTACACTGCTTTTCTTTATTGGTGTCTATGGCTTCGTTACCCGTCGTAACCTTGTTGCTATGCTCATTTCCATTGAGTTAGTGTTGAATTCTGCAGATTTAAACTTTGCTGTTTTTAACCGTATCCTCTATCCGGGCCAGTTTGAAGGGTTCTTCTTCTCTCTGTTCTCTATTGGAGTGAGTGCTGCAGAAACAGCTGTCGCCCTTGCAATTATAATCAATGTTTACCGCAACTATCATAGTGATCAGGTGAACAGTATTGAAAATATGAAATTCTAAAGACAATAATGGAATACAGTTATTCATTTTTAATACTTCTTTTACCGTTCCTGAGCTTCTTAGTGCTTGGCCTTTTCGGTATGAAGATGAAAGAAAAGGTAGCTTTCAGCATTGGTACAACTGTTTTAGGCGTACTTTTTGCAATGTCTCTGTACACTGCTTATGAGTATTTCTTCGTTAACGGCCGTGGTGCCGACGGTCTGTATCCTACGGTTACCGTATTTAATTTTACTTGGCTTAAATTTACCGAACTGTTGACTTTCAACATTGGTTTCCGCCTTACTCCAATCAGCGTGATGATGCTTATCGTCATTACAACGGTTAGTTTCATGGTCCATATTTATTCTTTGGGCTATATGGCAGAGCGTGATGAGAAATATCACAAGGTTGGTTATGAGAAAGGATTCCAGCGTTTCTATGCTTTTCTTTCTCTCTTTACCATGAGTATGCTTGGTTTGGTTGTAGCTACCAATATTTTCCAGATGTATCTCTTCTGGGAATTGGTAGGTGTCTGCTCTTATTTGCTTATCGGATTTTATTATCCCAAGCATGCAGCAGTGCACGCTTCAAAAAAAGCTTTCATTGTTACTCGTTTTGCCGATTTGTTTTTCCTTATCGGTATATTGTTCTTCAGTTTCTATGTCGGCACATTCAACTATGACTTGAATGTATCACCGGGGCTTGCCAAACATCTGGCTGCCATAGCTTCGAACCCGGCTTTGACCTGGGTTATTCCTACATCACTCTTTCTGATGTTTATCGGTGGTGCCGGTAAATCAGCAATGTTTCCGTTGCATATATGGTTGCCTGATGCTATGGAAGGGCCGACCCCAGTGTCTGCTTTGATCCATGCTGCAACAATGGTTGTGGCCGGTGTATACCAGGTTGCTTCTCTCTTCCCGATTTATGTAAAGTTTGGCGCTGTTAACCAGCTTCACTGGATAGCTTGGATAGCAGCTTTCACTGCTTTCTATGCAGCAGCAGTGGCTTGCTGCCAGCGTGATATCAAGCGAGGACTAGCTTTCTCCACCATTTCTCAGATAGCCTATATGCTGGTTGCCCTGGGTGTTGGATTCAGTCTTGATCCCGAACATGGAGGTCTCGGTTATACTGCGGCTATGTTCCATCTCTTTACACATGCTATGTTCAAAGCTCTCCTCTTCCTTTGCTCTGGTGCTATTATTGTTATCATTGGCAGCAACTTCAAGGACTATATGGGTGGATTGCATAAGTATATGAAGATTACCAATATATGTTTCCTTATAGGATGTCTGGCTATTTCCGGTATACCACCGTTTGCCGGCTTCTTCTCAAAGGATGCCATTATAGATGCCTGCGGTATGATGCCGGGCTGGCAGGGAGTATTCTTCAAATGGTGGATGACACTTGTTGCAGCAATGACTTCATTCTATATGTTCCGTCTCTATTATGTTATATTCTGGGGACAGAGTTATTATGAACTTGACCCTGAGCATCGTAAGCGGCCGGCAGAAGTTCCTGCAGTAATGTGGGGGCCGCTGGTATTCCTTACCGTTATCTCCTGTGTTGCCGGATTTATTCCTATGGGTAATTTTGTTTCAGCTGACGGCTTGGCCTTTCATTTAGGCATTAATCCATCTATTGCCACGACAAGTATTATTGCTGCGCTAATAGGTATTATATTTGCAACATGGATGTATATGCCAAAGCATAATCCAGTTCCAGATATATTGGCTCGCAAAATGCCAGGGCTTCATAAGGCAGCTCTCAATCGTTTTTATATTGATGATGCCTGGCAATTCTTCACTCATAAGATTGTCTTTGGGTGCTTCTCAAAACCAATAGCTTGGTTTGACCGTCATGTCATTGACGGATCCTTTAACTTTATGGCTTGGAGTACACAGGAAGCAGGTGAGACTATTCGCCCATGGCAGAGTGGTGATGTCCGTCAGTATGCGGCTTGGTTTATTACCGGTACTGTGGCCCTTACCTTAGTGTTACTTAGTATTCTTCTTTAATTTGAATATTCAGAAAAAATGAGTATATTAACATTATTCGTAGTAATTCCACTTCTGATGCTGTTAGGCATGTGGCTCGCCAAGAGTGACAATCAGGTTCGTGGCGTGATGGTGGTCGGTGCAAGCGTATTGCTCGTTATGGCTATTTGGCTTACCATTACATTTGTTCAGATGCGTAATGCAGGTAATACCGATGCCATGCTTTTCACTTACAGCATTCCTTGGTTTAAACCTCTGAATATCGCATATAGTGTTGGTGTTGATGGAATTTCAGTTGTGATGATTCTCTTATCTGCCATCATCGTCTTTACCGGTACATTCGCTTCATGGCAATTACAGCCTATGAAGAAAGAATATTTCCTTTGGTTTACTCTTTTGAGTTCCGGTGTATTTGGATTTTTCATCTCAACAGACATGTTCACGATGTTTATGTTCTATGAGGTGGCACTTATTCCTATGTACCTTCTTATTGGTGTGTGGGGTACAGGTCCTAAAGAATATGCAGCAATGAAACTGACCTTGATGCTGATGGGCGGTAGTGCTTTGCTTATCATTGGTATTCTCGGCATCTACTATTTCAGTGGAGCTACCACTATGGAGGTAAGCAAGATTGCTGCCATGAATAATATTCCTGTTCATATCCAAAAAGTTTTCTTCCCGTTTATCTTTATTGGTTTCGGAGTGCTTGGAGCTTTGTTCCCATTCCATACATGGAG
>DMYZ01000039.1:0-2184 GCA_003483565.1 Prevotella sp. | reverse complement strand
TCAGCTTGTGTACAGACTGATTTGAAATATATCAATGCTTATTCCTCAGTTTCGCACTGTGGCATGGTGCTCTTTGCTTTACTGATGCTTACTCGTACAGCAATCACAGGTGCAGTACTTCAGATGCTTTCTCACGGTCTGATGACAGCCTTGTTCTTTGCTGTTATCGGTATGATCTATCATCGTGCAGGAACACGTGATGTCCGTAAACTTGGTGGTTTGATGAAGATCATTCCTTTCCTGTCAGTAGCCTATGTTATTGCTGGTTTGGCTAATCTTGGTCTTCCGGGTTTCTCTGGTTTCGTTGCAGAGATGACGATCTTTGTCGGTTCATTCCAGAATGGTGATACTTTCCATCGTGTATGTACCATCATCGCATGTACCTCTATTGTTATCACAGCTGTCTATATTCTCCGTGTCGTCGGTAAGATTCTTTATCAGAAAGTACCGAATAAAGAGTTTTATAAACTTCATGATGCAACGTGGGATGAACGAATCGCTGTGGGCGGTTTGATATTTTGTGTAGCTGGTCTCGGCCTTGCTCCATTATGGGCGAGCAATGTAATCAGTGGTGCTGTTGCTCCTATTATTCAGCATATTCAGACAGCAGCATTAACAGCAGCTTTGTAATGAAAAATTCAAGAATTAGGAAAAATGAATATAGATTATAGTCAATTTTTAAATATGATGCCGGAAGTTACATTGATGGCTATTCTGGTAATCGTCTTCATTGCAGACTTCTGTTCAGCTGTGAAACCAGGAGAAATCAAGAGACGTTCTTGGTTTAATCCTTTCGTTTGCGTGCTGATGCTTGCTCATATTGTGATCAATATTTTCCCCACATCTGCCACTACTTGTTTTGGGGGAATGTATTATACAAATGCTTCAGTAGGTGTCATCAAGACTATTCTTGCTGTAGGTACTCTTATTGTTCTTATTCAGAGCCATGAATGGATGCAGCGCTCAGACACATCTTTTAAGGAGGGTGAGTTTTACCTTCTTCTCATTTCCACTTTACTGGGTATGAATATGATGGTAAGTGCAAATCACTTCCTTCTATTCTTCCTTGGTCTGGAAATGGCGTCCGTTCCTATGGCCTGTTTGGTTGCTTTTGACAAGTATCGTCACAATTCTGCGGAGGCTGGTGCTAAGTTTATCTTGACAGCTACATTTTCGAGTGGTGTAATGCTCTTTGGAATTTCTTTCCTTTATGCAGCTGTAGGTACATTGTACTTTGATGATGTTGCGGTAAAGATTGTTGCTTCACCTCTTACTGTCATGGGGCTGGTATTTTTCTTCAGTGGTCTTGCATTCAAGATCTCTCTGGTACCATTCCATTTTTGGACAGCTGATACTTATCAGGGGGCTCCGACGACAATTACAGGTTATCTTTCTGTTATTTCAAAGGGTGCTGCTGCTTTTACCTTGTGTGCCATCCTGATGAAGGTCTTTGCACCAATGGTAGAGTATTGGCAGGTTTTGTTGTACATCGTCATAGTCCTGTCTATTACCATAGCCAATCTTTTTGCTATCCGTCAGAAAGATCTGAAGCGTTTCATGGCTTTCAGTTCTATCTCTCAGGCTGGGTACATTATGCTGGCTGTTGTCGGTAATACTGCGATGAGTACTGTTGCCTTGAGCTTCTATGTATTGATTTATGTCGTAGCTAATATGGGAGTATTTGCCGTTATCAGTTCTATTGAGGAGCATAATAACGGTGTCGTAGACATGGATAGCTACAATGGTCTGTATAAGACTAATCCGCGTCTGGCTGTTCTAATGACATTAGCTTTGTTCTCTCTTGGAGGAATTCCTCCATTTGCAGGAATGTTCAGTAAGTTCTTTGTCTTTATGGCTGCTTTGAAAGGAATGAGCCTTGATACAACTATCGGAGCGTGGGCTTATGGTGTAGTGCTTATTGCGTTGATTAATACCGTTATATCCCTTTACTACTATTTGCTTATTGTGAAGGCTATGTTTATCAAACCGAATAATAACCCTCTGCCGACATTCCAGAGTGCAACAAGCACAAAACTTGCTCTTGCTCTTTGTACAGCTGGTATCATTGGATTTGGTATATGCTCTTGCATATATGACTGGATCAGTACTGCTGCAGTTATGTAAAGAACCAGTGCTGTCAGTAAGGAGCAGTCTTTAATATATGATAAAGCTCCCCGGATTTCA
>DMYZ01000258.1:1191-3041 GCA_003483565.1 Prevotella sp. | reverse complement strand
CACGAAGTAGCAAAGATGATCGTAGCTAATAATGGCGGACTGTCAATTACCAATTTCCACACTCTGGCAAAAAGAGCCAACTGCAGTAATGCCAGCTTTGACTCACACAACTTGATGGACTACTCTTTCAGCAACTGTGACAACTTTACTGACGACCAACGGACAAGAATAAGGCATGTACTCTACTATAGTCCTCTCATCCCCGGTCCTAAAAAGACTTCCAGTACCAACAATGCCAAGACAAGAGCTGTCGACGGGCCTGTCGACCTGCCTATCCGTACGGCTAAATAACGACAAAAGGACGAAAACAGATAAAATGACACAATATATCCTTACGGCGCCTCTGAGCCTCAATGCAGACATCAAGTTGCCGGCAAGCAAGAGCATCAGCAACCGTGCTCTCGTAATCCATGCTCTTTCTAAAGGAAAGATCCTGCCCGAGAACCTGTCGGACTGTGACGATACACAAGTAGTCATTGAAGCTCTCAGGAGTCACTCAAACACTGTTGACATCAAGGCTGCCGGCACTGCCATGCGCTTTATGACGGCATACTATGCCGCGACTCAAGGTACCCATATTATCACAGGGACAGAAAGAATGAGACACCGTCCGATAGCAATTTTGGTTAATGCCCTCAGACAATTAGGTGCCGACATCGAATATATAGGTAAGGAAGGATTTCCTCCGCTTCGCATCCACGGCAAGCACTTAGCTGGCGGTATTTTAGAAATTCCCGGCAACATCAGTTCACAATATATCTCTGCATTGCTTATGATCGGACCTGTTCTTCAAAAGGGTATTACCCTGAAACTGACTGGCAAAATCATATCGCATCCTTATATTGATTTGACGCTTTATACCATGCGTAAATTTAAGGCTGAAGCAGAGTGGACAACAGACAATATTATTTGTGTAAAGCCTAAGTCTTATCAACCAGTACCTTATTACATTGAGAATGACTGGAGCAGCAGTTCTTACTGGTATGAAATGCTTGCTCTTTGTAAGGACCAGAAAGCTTTGATAAATCTCGAAGGGCTATTTTTCCAATCAAAACAGGGTGATTCAATCATAAAAGATATTTTCGAACCCCTCGGCATCAAAACCACCTTTGCACCTTCAACAACAGATACAACTACTACCGTAACTTTGACGAAAACACCTTGTCTTACAAAAAAATATGAGTATGATTTCACAAAATGCCCGGATCTGGCTCAAACGGTAGTAGTAACTTGCTGTTGTCTCGGCATCCCATTTAAATTTACAGGTCTTGCAAGTCTGAAAATCAAGGAGACGGACCGTATCGATGCCTTAAAAAAAGAACTGTACAAACTAGGATATGTTATCTATGACAAGCACGATGATACTCTCCTTTGGGATGGAGAACGATGCAAAGCACTCATGCAACCTATTGATACTTATGAAGACCATCGTATGGCCATGGCCTTTGCACCGGCAGCTTTCACCAGCAGCAGTCTAAGTATCAACCATCCTGAAGTCGTAAGTAAATCGTATCCTCACTATTGGGAAGACCTCGAAGCTGTACATTTCAAAATAAAAAAAACATAGAAGTCCAGACTTGATAATAAAAGACCTGGAATATTTTAGAAAAAAAGGAGAAATAAAATATGTGGCTTTTAATAATAGCAATTATTGCCTTAGGCATTTTTACCGCAATCCTTGGCCTTATCTCCAGCCATAAAGGAGGGAAACAGACCGTTATAAAAGCTCCAACAACAAATTGCTCCACTTGCAGTGGATTGAATGTTAAATGCGAACAGGAATGTATGATGGAGGCTGCTACAAAAGAAATAGAATATTATGATGACGAGGAACTTGATGCTTACAAAGG
>DMYZ01000258.1:0-855 GCA_003483565.1 Prevotella sp. | reverse complement strand
AATAAAATATTTGAAAAGAACAGATGAATATATTTGAATATACTTTTTTTCAGAATGCCCTCATAGGATCACTGCTGGCTAGCGTTCTCTGCGGATTTATCGGCACTTATATCGTTACCCGCAGACTGGTCTTTATCAGTGGCGGTATCACTCATGCATCCTTTGGAGGCATAGGAATAGGAGTCTTTCTGGGACTGAATCCCATACTGAGTGCACTGGTTTTTGCCGTCTTTAGTGCCTTTGGCGTACAATGGATGTCGCACAAAGGTGATATTCGGGAAGATTCTGCTATTGCTGTCTTCTGGACTTTAGGAATGAGCATCGGCATTATCTGCTGTTTTCTAACCCCGGGGTTTATGCCCGATCTACCCTCTTTTCTCTTTGGCAGTATCCTTACCATTGGCAAAGGCGACCTTATATTACTAAGTGCACTTACCCTGCTTGTTATCCTTCTCTTTGCTTTCTTTCTCAGACCTATACAGAGTGTAGCTTTCGACCGCAACTTTGCTCAGTCACAGCATCTTCCGGTTGCCTTTATCGAGTATCTAATGATGGCTTTCATTGCTATGACCATTGTTTCCACCTTACGACTGGTTGGCATTGTCCTAGCAATAAGCTTACTGACCATACCGCAGATGACGGCCAATCTATACACGTTCTGCTACAAGAAAATGATCTTCCTCAGTATAATTATAGGCTGGATTGACTGTCTGTCAGGGCTCTATATCAGTTATGCCCTCAATGTTCCATCAGGTGCTTCCATTATTTTCATCAGCATTATTATGTTCTTGCTATTAAAAACAGAACGAGTCATCCACCATACCTTTAAAAGAACGGAAGTTGCAATTTAAACAA
>DMYZ01000133.1 GCA_003483565.1 Prevotella sp. | reverse complement strand
CCATTAGTTACAATTGCAGTTCCATTATTTGTTGTATCTGCAGGGCAATAAAGACGTTGTGTAGCAGAAAAAGTACGAGCAGTATAGTTGACATCAACTTTAAACTTAAAGTTATAAAAATTTTTATTGTCATCTAACCACATTTCCTTATCCGAATTAGAAGCCGTATTATAGGTAGTCATAGTAATCGTACCCAACTGATAAGGATCTACAGAAATCACCTTACCATTACCATCGATTTCATCAACGGTAACATCCCACTGACCAGCCATATCCTGAACGGATGTTCCACCAGGATTGACGTCCGGATCATCACAACCAGTAAAGGCAAAAGTTGTCAATACAATTGCAAAAAGAAGTATTACATATTTCTTCATAATCGATTTTCCTTTATTTATTTAAGATTAAATGGAATGTCATCTTTCCTGCATAGGCAACATCCAAAGTGACCGTCCCTGTCGCAGGATCATAGGAACCTGAAACGGAATCATAAGAGTCACCCCATGCAGAAACATGACCATAAAGTCCAGAAAAAGTATTATCAGCCCCCAGTCCCATATACCCAGGCATTGCATAAGAAGATCCATAACCCTTAAGCTGATCATAATAACCACCTAACCAGTCACTAATGGAAAAGACACCAGAGGCGACCTGTGACAAGGTAACAACCTGACCACTGAACTTGGTAACCGTCCCCTGATAGTCGCGATAGGAACCTGACTGAATTTTATAGGAGCCTGAGAGATCCGTAGTAATCTTTGGATTATAGACAAATACCATTCTGGTGACAGAACTGGAAAATCCATCTGGATTCGTAGCAGAATAGGTTACAGGATAGTAACCCACCTTTGATCCATCTGCCGTGCCGTCCACTTTTACAGAAGAAGTTACATCAGTTGTCCCCTGAGTAGCACTAAATCCGGGATCCTGATAGGTCGTTCCAACAGGCAAAGTGTAAATCTGACCACCCTTCAGTGTAATCGTCACATATTGCGTTATCCTGGAATCCGTAAGTTCATCACTTCCACACGAAACCAAACTTATGATAGAAGTGAGAAGCATCAAACTGTATAATATTTTTTTCATATTCATTTATTTTTAAGCCATTAGTTATTTACTATCAGAACTTAGTCAATAACTTAACCTATTTTACATCCCACCAAACCGGAGTAGTGATTGCTATGGCCTTAGGTGTATTAGGATTATACAAAGCTGCATCATAAGGAATCCACTCCCGCTTAATCACATTGTTTCCCCCTAAAGCATTTACCGCAGGAACGATCAAGTCTCCGGCATTATAGCCTACAGGACTCTTATAAATATCCTTGGCTGAAATTGAAGACCATTTCGGCACATCCGTACGTCTTTGCTCACTCCATGCCTCAGTATGATCACGATAGAGTAATGAAACCCATTTCTGCATATAAATCAGGTTTAATTTCCCCTCCGTAGTAGTAGCCGTAGACCACGCTACAGGGCCCTCATACAATTTAGAGGCTCCAGTTAATCCACGTGATTCAAAATCAGCTTCAATTCCAGCTTCATAAGCAGATTTAGCCGCTGCATCATTATTATTAAAACGAAGTTGTGCTTCTGCTATCAAGAATTGCAACTCAGCCTGAGTAAAGAAATAGACGGGCATTGTTGCACGATATCTCATCTCACTACAGTTAACGTTCTTTAAAGCAGGAAAAGCATATTTTGCTGCAGGGAGTGTACCTGTATAATTCCCTTGACCATCCTTTGCAAAATCATAGGCAATACGTGTGGTATCATTGGTAGATTTCATATAGGACATTATCGCATAACCGGCACATAAATTCGTTGTGTTCAGATTTATATATTGATCTGAATACCAAGGATTCCGACGATCAGCTTCATCCTTATAATTATCAAATTTTATATCACCCGTAAAGAAGTTGTTATCAGCCAAAAGCTGTTTCACCTTACCTTCATAGACAGAAGCATTGACATTTGCATCAATAAAGCGCAAATACATACGCAGGCGCAAAGCATTAGCAAAACCTATCCACTGCTTCATATTTTGGTCATTAACCATGTCATTAGCGGTCATGGAAGAGGATCCAATTAAATTCTGCACGGAATCTAGTTCATTGAGAACTCCTTTATAAATATCTTCACCCTTATCCCAGTGAGGCTGAGTGTTTGCATTACCCTGAAGAGCTTCTTTATAAGGAGCCTGGTCCCAGTTATCTACAGCTAATTGCAATCCGTATGTACGAAGACACTCTGCTGCAAACTTATCAGCACCGGAAACCTCAGTTGAATTCAGAATATCCTGAAGATCCATTAAAGTCCCGGCATATAAGGTGCTGTAACTCCGATCAAGCACGGCAGAAGACTGAGTAATATAATATCTTACTAAATCACCATATTGTTCAGACTCCGGAAGTTGATCAAAATATTGAACAAATATACCTGATGGAGTCTCCATCCCATCACCGGCTACAGTGGCCAGAGAACTTTCTGCGCCAGGCAATTCCAGTGCAGGATCTACATTTGTAGGATGGTTCGGATCATGATTGACATCAATGCTACAACCTGACAGCATCAAGGTTGCAACGGCCATATATAATATTGTTTTTTTCATACTTGTATGCCTATTAAAATTTAACCTGGACATTGAATCCGAAATTCCTTGAAGAAGGATTGGCTGAGTATTCGCCATAATTACCCTGGAGGTCATTACCAAAACTAGTAGATTCAGGATCAATAAATGAATTTCCGCTAGGAGTCCAGCACAGCAAATTGGTTCCAAATAAGGTCAAGCGGACACCAGTAAGGAAAGTACGCTCTAACCAAGGCTTCGGAAGATTCCAAGAAAGAGACACATTACGCAATTTCACAAATGACTTTGGAATCAACCATGCACTTCCCATCTCTTCTCCACCGGCGTTAAAATAATCATCAATATCAGCTTGAGAAATCGGTGTCGTATTCTCGACATAAGTGACATTCCCCTTTGCATCAGTAACTTTATTAACCGAATTCGGTACGATAAAGGTATGACGATCATTATAAAGAGTCTGTTTAGCATTACCTGTAAAATAGTTGATGCTCTTTGTACGTGAATACATCAGGCCACCCTGACGAATATCAAACACGAAATTCAAACTGAACTCCCGATAACGAAGAGTTGTATTAATACCCAAAGTATACTTATTGTTCATCGTCCCTACGATAGCTTGTTCAGAAGCAGCTACCGGCAGGCCAGTACTTGAGTTTACGACAATATGGCCTTCCGGGTCACGCTCAGGAACCTCAGCCTTAAACTGCCCCAAAGCCATACCTGTAATTGCATAAAGTTGGGCTTGCCCGTTAACCCCTTCCAAAGAAGACTGTCCTCCCAATGATGCAGGAAGGCTAATAACCTTACTCCAGTTCTTTGTAAAACTAAATGCCGTTGTCCAACCAAAATTACTCGTTAAAACAGGTTTGACACTCAACAATGCCTCTATACCCTGATTGCGAATCTTACCCAAGTTCATATTCTGTAAGGTGTAGCCCGTTGCTGGATCCGAAGTCAACTGGAATATCTGTTTATTGGAATTTCTATTATAGTAGTCCATATCAAGATTGATACGTCCCTTAAAGAAATCCACATTATAACCAACTTCAAACTCTGTTGTAATTTCCGGCTGTAATGTACTACTGCCTAAAATATTACCCCTTGAATAAGAGTTGACTCCGTTTAGCGGAAATGTGACTGTTCCCCAACCGGATGCATCAGAAGAAGCCTTGGTAAAATACGGATCTACCATATATACATCAGCATCATTACCTGTCTGTCCCCAAGCTAAGCGCAATTTGGCAAAGTCAAACCATCTTTGCAAATCATTTCCAAAAAGATTCGAGAAAACCCAACTACCGGTTATACCAGGATAGAAGAAAGAGCGGTTACCCTTTGGCAATGTAGAAGACCAGTCATTACGCCCCGTTACAGACAAGTAAACCATCTCTTTCCAAGCCAAGTCTACCTGACCATACAAGCCATACAAACGACGACGGTAGGTATATGTTTCTACTGAAGGGGTATCAGCCGAATTACTTAAGTTAAACCAATCAGGAATAGTTAGATTTGTCACCTCTGATGTTTGACTATGGTATCTGCGTTCGTTATAGTTGAGACCAACCAAAGCATTGACATTAAATTGTGACATAATATTTTGATTATACCTTAACATAAAGTCTTGGTTAATCTCACGGTGACGGACCATCGTCTCTTTATCATCACCTTTAGAAGAGTTGAATACTCCCTGTGTCCAGTTTGGTGTACCCTGGAAAAGAGAATACATGTTTGGAATTCCTAATGCCTGTTCGCTGTTAGTCGCATCAAGACCAAAACGATAGGTTGCACGGAAATACTTCAAGAAATCATAGTCAAACTGTAATTTACCGAAGATCTTTTCTGCTTTATATTCAGTCTTGTAATTCTTCAAAACCCAGTAAGGATTAGTTACACCGTATGGAGTATAGTAATATCCCGGACTATTGAACGGATCATTAAGATTTTCAAGATCTTTTAAAGAAATATCACGAGGAGTCTGATAAATAGAGTTAATCATACTCAGTCCCTGACCCGTCAAAGCAAATTTATTACGCTGAGCTGAATAGTTTACATCCGAGCTGACCGTCAAATTCTTGATCTTGTAATCTCCACGGAACGAATAGGTATATTTATCATACGAATCTGCATTGGTAGGTAAAATACCATTATTCGATATTTGTGAAAGGGATACAAAATAACTACCATTATCATTGGCATTATTCAATGACAAACTATTATTATAACGCAAGCCCGTATCAAAGAAGTCACGTATATTATTCTTTATAGCTTTATATGTTTTGATCTTCTGTGAGTTGTTATACACCTCACCATAACGGAGTTGAGAGCCATCAAAAGCCGGTCCCCAGGAACCATTTTCAATTTCAGTCTTCTGAGCATTCCATCCCATACCGAACTCATTTTGCATTTCAGGAAGGCGACCAACTACAGACCATTGAACACCACCATTATACTCAACGCCAACACCATTCTTATGAGCAGTACCCGACTTCGTCGTAATCATTACGACCCCGCAAGCAGCACGGCTACCATAAAGAGCCGTAGCCGCTGCCCCTTTCAGAATAGTTATGCTAGCCACATCATCAGGATTAATAGCGCTTGCGCCATTACCAAAATCCATATTGCCATTCAATTCCTCATTTCCCCTTTCCGAAGCATTATTCGCATTAATTTCTCCAGCACTACTTACAGAAGAGTTGGTCATGGGAACTCCATCAATGACGAACAAAGGTTGATTAGAACCTGATAAAGAACTGAAACCACGGATAATAATACTCTGAGAAGAGCCTGGATCCCCTGATGCAGAATTTACTTGAACACCTGCAACAGTTCCAGAAAGACTACTCACAATATCAGACGTACGATTCTTTGTAATCTCATCAGCATTCACTGTTGTAGCAGAATAGCCCAACGTCCTGGCATCACGTTTAATGCCCAAAGCTGTTACAACCACTTCTTTGAGAGTTCTATTATCATTTTGCAGAGTAATTTTCATTTGAGGAGCAGCTTTTATTATCTTTTGTTGCATACCCAAATAAGAAATACGAAGTTTGCTTCCAATCGGAACACTTAGAGTAAAGTGTCCGTCAACATCGGTCACCGTACCTGTCTTTGTTCCCATGACCAAGATGGATGCTCCCACCACTGGTTGCCCGTCATCAGAAGAAACAACTGTACCTG
>DMYZ01000101.1 GCA_003483565.1 Prevotella sp. | reverse complement strand
CAGATGTTTCGAATTGTACTGATAAGTTTCTGCAATGATTTCAATGAAGAACTCTGGCTCAGATACATTTTTACCTGACTATCTTCGCCATTCTCATCTAATGTTATCATCATTTTATCAGGTTGACAAAAAACGCGCCTTGCCTTGGTAGGGGCGAAGACGCGGTTTCCATCTTTATCAAATAAGCTGAGAATCTTTCCATTACCTTTCAAGGTATCAAAAATTTCCTCAGCTAGTTGGTTGTATAGCTTAGACATGGTTTATCTCCAATCTTCTAAGCTATTTAGTTTTTATACGATAATAGGCATGGGTTCTATGATAAGTTCTTCTATCTCATAATCATTAGTCAAATCTATCATTTTGTCGTCCCAGTCCTGGATGCTTTGAAATATTCTAATAGCGACAACCAAGGCCATAACCAAATCATCATGCTCTCCACTCTTAGCAGAATATGAATTATTACTTTTCACAAAGGTCTTAAATTCTCTTATGAGAGGTCGGCTACGTATTTCTAACCTGCTAGTCTCGATAAGTTTTTTAATCAACGAACAGGCTTCTAGTTTAGTCCTGTGCGATGTTCTAAGCCCTTTGACCCTTGAACCTCCGCCCGTAGCCCTGGATTCACTGACAAAGTAGCCAGGAATCTTATCTTCTCCGATATGATTTATTTCACTGATTGCCGCAAGACCCAATCCATTATTTTCTACAGTCCAGTAGATATCTGGATCGCCTTCTTGTCTAGGATTACCATACATAGTTGCATGAATGTAATAGAGAATTTTTATCAAGACTTCCAACTGACCCTTAACAGGAACTTTATTAGAGCACCACTCTGCAACCTGTTTCATAGTCGTAAAATCAATAACCTGAATAGCAGCAGGGTCTTTCAAGCTACCCATACTTGGATCCCAACCTACGCCATATACGTGATTTGGTTGAGGTTCTTCAAACCAACGAATATCATCAATTAAGAATATTTCTTGCTGGGGCGATAGTGAGCTCAACATTGTACCATCAATCAAAGTATCATCGTCACCAGTTGTAAACTTACATTCCATTTCACGTTCAAATCTTGGACCACCGAGTTTATTTCTAAAATCAATCTCCCATTTAGAATCACGCTCAGGATGCTGTCTCCAAGTCACTTCAATGGGGTAGAATCCATTGATTCCCTCACCATTAGGTATCAACTGACCCGTATCATCAGTATCCTTGTTAGCGCCATGCCATATTTGTGCGAATGTATCGTCATCAGTATTCGGTGTACTGGTTATAATACAGTGACCACCTGCTGACAATGTCGGAGAAATAGCTGTCCAAAATTCTTGTGCCATATTGGGTTGAACAAACGCAAACTCATCGAGATAAAGAAGTGTGATAGAAAGACCTCGACCTGCGCTTGGTGTAGTTGCTCTTGCTGTAATGGACGAACCATTATCAAAAGTTATTGAACCTTTGTTGTATTCAGTAACACCTGCACGTAACCAATTGAACTGTTCTAAGTTTTCATATGCGAATCTTATTCGGTCCATAATTTCCATAGCTTGTGCCATTTGGTTTGCTGCAAGTAGAATACCTGAGTCAGGGCAAAACATTGCTTTCCACAAAAGAAAACCTGCCGCACACGTGGTATTATGGTGCAAGACCCCGTTTGCATAATATGAATGATCTTCAGAATCGACCTGTATATCATACATGGACTCTGTATTACCAGTTGATTTACAGGAAATTACCTTAGATATACCCGATTGTGTTTTTATAAAATCACCAGGTAATAAATCTTTAACAAAAACTTCTCTTCCGTTATCTCGAAAAACTATATGATCATCTGCGGCTTTGAACTCATAATTATCTAGTATTACTACCCATTCTTCATATGGTATAGTTTTCATGATACGAGACACTGGCTGAAAACCAGTATCTGTTTCTATTTTCCACCCGTCATCTAATTCAATAACATCTAGGAATTTTCGTTCTATAGTTTGAGAAAGTTCAAACATTTTTCTAATACCTCCGTGGGATTTTTCTTGTAATCCCGTTCCCATATTATGAGTATTTCATAACCATTATTTTTTGCTACGGATATGCGTTCCTCATCATAGGCTTGTTTTTCTCTACTATTTAATTTAGAGATTGGGTTCACCCAATCTTCTTCGTATAACTCAGGATTGTGATGCCAAAAATCACCGAAATATTCTATTATTTTGTTGTTATACTTGATATCATAGAAATATCCTCTAGAAGTTCCTTTAATAAAAAATTGTGTTTCGACAACAATATCATGTTCTATCAAATATTCGCAAATTTCTATTTCTGCCTTAGAAATAGAGTACCCATTAGATAATTTACTTTTATTGATACGCAGCTTTTCTTCTTCTGGTAATTTACCCAACGTATCCATCCATACTTTCTGTCGTTCTTCCCATCTCTTTTTGCCTCCCTCTTCTCCGTACTTTTCAATACAAATATCAAGGCTGAATGTGGTCTGTCGTTCTGAAACTTTTGCTTTTGCCTCTTTTTCTGAATAACCCTTATCTAACCAACTCTGTATTTCATTTGGTCGTTTACCTTTACGAGCTTGTTCTGCGGCTCGATAATTAACCTTTAAATCTTCTTCTGAAAGATTGGGATTGTTTTTTGACCAGGGGCTGAGTTTACCGCCGTGCTGGTATCCAGGATTATTCTCCCCCTTCATACCCTCAATGATTTTTTCGCATTTTAGATTCTTAACACCGAAATGGTTTGCCATATCTACGATAGAATTAAATCCATGAATTTTGGCATGAAGTATGGTTACCTCGGCTACTTTTTGAAAACATTCTGGGCATTTTATGTAATCATAACCTTCCTGCTTACCTTCAAATTTCTTTGAATTTCTATAAGCAGTCCCACAACGACTAGAACAATATGATGCGTTGTGGGATTTGGTGTTGTCATTGAATTCCGTATTACAATTCAAACAAATCTTTGTAATCCCGTTTAAGTTTGTTCCAAGCATAAAAATCTCCTATTGATATTTCCATCACCCTATTATCAGGTGATTTTAATTTCAATAAAGTATTTATGTTTAGGCATTTACCCATCTGCCTAGCAGTAAGGGCAATACAATCTTTATGGCCCACGAAAGCGCGAACCATTTCTTTCTGATAAGGCCACATCTTGAAAGGGACTCGACCCTTCATGGGATGTTGTATCTTAACGTAATTTTCCATAAAGTAAATCGGGTCTTGCATACATTTAAATAACTCAATCTTTTGTTCTTGAGTGTACCTATCCTTTACATACCCCTTCTTTATAATCTCAATTTCTTGAGCCATAGTGTATTCCTTTTAATCATGGTAATAGGGAGTATTTCTACTCCCTATTACTTATTTTCTTTTCTCGTTAATGATATTATTCAAATAACTCAAGAAGGATTTTCCTTCTAATGGATTGTCTGCCATTCTTGCAGGTGTGTAGCGAACTGGCTCATTTGCAGTTCCCTCGTATTCATATGGGTCAATTGGTAACTGGTGTCCTTTGCGACTGGTAGGGTTTTTACCATAGTCGTAATCAGCTTGTTCAGGAACAATTTCTTCATCTTCGATATCATCGACGCCTAGATCAGCCCCATCTTCTCCCGATATTGTTACCGGTTCAGAGTATTCCACATCCATGGTGTC
>DMYZ01000227.1 GCA_003483565.1 Prevotella sp. | reverse complement strand
GAACGTCTTAATACACCATTGTCCTGTGCGTAGAGAGGGTTAATATGCCCTGGTCGACCGAACGTCTGGGGCGTTGAATTAGGATCTGCAAGAGCTTTAATAGTTTCAGCTCTATCGTGTGCAGATACCCCCGTTGTACATCCTTCCAGTTTATCTACCGTTACCGTAAATGGAGTTCCGAGCATAGATGTGTTTTCTTCTACCTGATGAGGCAGGTCGAGTTCGTCTGCTCTTGATAAAGTGATAGGCACGCAAAGAACACCTCTTGCATTCTTTAACATGAAGTTTACTTTCTCTGTTGTTATTTTTTCAGCTGATGTTATGAGGTCTCCTTCGTTTTCACGGTCTTCATCATCTACTACAATGACAAATTTACCTTTTTTAAAGTCTTGAAGGGCCTCTTCGATACTATT
Source organism: Prevotella sp. (assembly GCA_003483565.1). Lineage (GTDB taxonomy): Bacteria > Bacteroidota > Bacteroidia > Bacteroidales > Bacteroidaceae > Prevotella. The sequence goes on along the minus strand of DMYZ01000227.1, from coordinate 2,350 downwards.
AAGTTTGAAGTCTTCCATAATTTATACTTTTATATAGTTACATCTCCAAGATTCTTTTGGTGATGTGTTCATTCGTTTCCTTGATAATCTTAAGATCTCTTAGCAATCGCAGTCTGAATCGCCACATTCTGGAATAGAAGAATATACCTGCCGGGACGATAATAGCTGCAACTTCATTCAGCCATCTGCGTTCGAAAGGTCGGGTATGAGCTTTTACAGCCAGGATAGGATAGTTGTTTATCTCGCTGAGGATTATTGCATCCTTTGTGTTGGATAAGTCTTCTATAACATTTTCCATCTTTTCATTTATCTTTTCAATATCATGATCTGGGTGATATTTGAAAAACATTTCAATGAAATTTGGTGCGTGTTTCAATTTGCTTGCTGCATTATAGGCTATAATTTCCTGACTTATCTGGTTCAGAATAATGGCATCCTTCTGATAGTCTGGATCATGTATGATGACTTCCTTGCCAAAGATGTGTCGTTTCACTCGCAGCCCAAACATTTTCATAAATAGATTTCTATAGAGGTCGAAGTTGAACACTACAGAATCATTATTGGCTTTGTAGGTAACAAAAATTGCTAATGGTGTTAAAACACCGGGAGCGAGTCCTTTACCAAACCATACAGCCCAAATCCCTTCTCTGGCCATTCGATAACCGGAGTTGTCGAGAATATAGTAAATGATGAAAACGAGAACAGATATGATGACAGGCACACCTAATCCACCCTTTCTGATAATAGCTCCAAGCGAAGCTCCAATAAAGAAAAAGATGATACAGGAGAACGTCGTTGTAAACTTATTAATAGCTTCAATATAATGCTCTCTTATATTTTTGTCCCCATCGGTAGTGATCATACTTTTGAAATCGTAGTCAGTTACGGCACCTTGGGCCTTGTTGAGTGCAGAGGTTACGGCCTGCTGCTTCTGCTGGGGGGTCAGTTTATTGAATAAGGTGTCAATATTTATCTTTACTGAGGCTGCGAGTGCTTTTAGAGAATCCTTTCTGCCTACATTCGGTTTGTAAAAATACAATGCTTTTGTATCTTTCAGATAACTGTATCCAATACTGTCATAAACCTTATTTAAAGAGTCTACATCATTATGTATTTTAGACAGACTTTTCGCTCTTGCGTTGTTGGATATGGTAGAAGCATCAGCCAGACTGAAATCACCATTGAAGTCAAGAATTACTTTTTTATACGTAAAGGTTTCACGGCGGTAAGGTACGGCAGCGCTGTTTGCAAGTTCGTCTGACTGCATATTCTCAAACCATTCACCGCTCCAAAGCCGGAGTATTAAGTGTTTCTTTTCTGCTGTTGACTGTAGCATGCCTGAGTCTGCAAGGATAATAGCTTGATCTTCATAACTTTCAGTCATGCGATAGATCATGATGCCGTAAAGCTTTCCGGTTTTAATATCCTTTTTCTGTACGTATATATTGGAGTTTGGAATACCGTCATAGAATACACCTTCTGGAATTTCCAGTTCCGGACTCTTTTGTTTCATAGAGATGAGGAGCTGTGTGATCTTCAAGTTTGAGTTTGGTCCTATATTATTCTGAAAGTAGAATGAGGCTACCATGATAAGGATGGTAATGAAGATGAGAGACCGAAATGCCTGCATTAAGGATATGCCTGCAGATTTGATGGCTGTCAACTCGGAGCTTTCGCCTAAATTTCCGAACGTAATCAGGGAAGCCAGCAGTATGGCAAGTGGAAGAGCCTGGGGAATCATCATCAGACTCATATACCAAAAGAATTGTCCGAGGATATCGAGCGAAAGTCCTTTTCCGATTAATTCGTCTATGTATCTCCACAAAAACTGCATCATCAGCACAAAAAGGCAAATGAAGAAAGTACCAGTGAAGAGCATGCCAAACTGTTTGGCAATGAATATATCTAATTTTTTTATGCGGAACATTTCCAGATAGTTGCTATAAAACTAATTTGCAAAAGTAACACAAAAATATCAGAAACCTCTCTTTTTACGGAATTTTATTATTTTCAATTATTCTACTTAAGACGAAGTGCTGTAATAGGATTCACCTATGCCAAAGTACCTGTAAAAACGTAATTTATGAAATATAATGAGAACTTCCTTCAAGAGCTTATATATAATAAGGTGTAAAAATAGAAATCAGTAGATGTATATAAATATAGAAAGGCAAAAAGGGAAACGGTAAATAAAAAAATAGAATAAAACTTTGTATAATTCAAAATTTTATTATACCTTTGCACCCGCAAATGACATAAGTTTGCCATTATTGATGGCGGGATAGCTCAGCTGGTTAGAGCGTCGGATTCATAATCCGGAGGTCGTGGGATCGTGGCCCACCCCCGCTAC
>DMYZ01000139.1:2396-3497 GCA_003483565.1 Prevotella sp. | reverse complement strand
CCGGTTGAATCTGATGTTTCTGTATCCGGCAACCAATTGAGTCTTACTATTCCAGCCAAAACCTTTGTCGTCTATCGCTTTTAGGTGAATGATATAAGATAGAAAAACCTGTGCTACTTTATGCAGCAAGGATATAAAGAAAATAAAAAGAGGTAAAAACCTTACGGTTCTTACCTCTTTTATAATTTTATGACTATAGTTTACTAACTAATTATTCAGCAAACAAGAGTTCACGATATTTAGGAAGAGTCCAAAGTTCATCAGAAACGATGAGTTCTAGTTTATCAATATGATAACGGATTTCTTCCATCTTAGGTGCTACCGTGTCATGATAAGCAATGGCTTTCTCACGGACATTTTCTATCTTGTTGGCAACCTTACGGGCATTGATCAGATTCTCCACACCTGTCTCAATGATCTGGGTGCGTTCTGCTATTTCACGTATTAGTTTGATATTACGCTCGGAGAGCTTTTCAGTTTCTTCTTTACCGAAGATATCAATCATATTCTCAACGTTCTTAGCCAACTGACTCTGATAGTGAGTAGCGACAGGAATGATGTGATTCATGCTTAGGTCCCCCATAACACGAGCTTCGATTTGAATTTTCTTTGTGTAGGTTTCCCATTTTACCTCATCACGGGCTTCAACTTCATTCTTATGGAGTACGTTGAGGTTTTCAAACATCTTGATACTATCAGCATCCAGATAACGATCAAAACACTTAGGGCAAGAAGCTTCGCAGTCTAAACCACGTTTTGCAGCTTCTGCTTTCCATTCTTCGCTGTAGCCATTGCCATCAAAACGTACAGGCTTGCAAGTCTTAATATCTTCACGGATAACATCAACGATGGCGACATCCTTGTCTGTGCCTTTTGCAATAAGCGCATCAACACGCTCCTTGAAACTTTCCAAAGCCTCTGCAACCGCAGTGTTCAGTACGATCATTGCCTCTGCACAGTTGGCTTCGCTTCCTACGGCACGGAATTCAAAACGGTTACCGGTGAAGGCGAAAGGTGATGTACGGTTACGGTCGGTATTATCAATGAGCAGTTCTGGAATTTCAGGAATATCCAGTTTCATTCCCTTTTTACCGGCAACGG
>DMYZ01000139.1:0-2246 GCA_003483565.1 Prevotella sp. | reverse complement strand
TTGAGCAACCCGTTATGCTTGTATACACCCATTAGAGTTTCGACGATGAAGACTACGAAGCGAAGGTTGTCTTCTGGGGTTTTCCCGCTCTTGTAAAGAAGAATACCATTGTCTGTGCTCAGGCTCCAGTTATTATGCTTGCCGCTTCCATTGATTCCATCGAATGGTTTTTCGTGGAGCAGTACACGGAAACCGTGCTTGCGGGCGATCTTCTTCATCAGGCTCATCAGAAGCATGTTATGGTCAACGGCCAGATTGCATTCTTCGAAGATAGGAGCTAATTCAAATTGCCCGGGAGCAACTTCGTTGTGACGAGTCTTGCAAGGAATACCGAGCTCAAGAGCCTGGATCTCTAGATCCTTCATGAAAGCCTGGACGCGTTCAGGGATTGTTCCGAAGTAGTGGTCGTCCATCTGCTGGTTTTTTGCAGAGTCGTGTCCCATCAAGGTGCGACCTGTAAGAACGAGGTCAGGGCGGGCAGAATATAATTCAGAATCAACGAGGAAGTATTCCTGTTCCCATCCCAGATTGGCATGTACACTCTTTACTTCCGGATTGAAGTAATGGCAAACATCTGTGGCAACGGCATTTACAGAACGCAGTGCACGGAGCAAAGGTGCCTTGTAGTCAAGAGCTTCTCCCGTATAAGATACGAATATGGTAGGAATGCACAACGTGTCATCCATAATAAATACAGGTGATGTCGGATCCCATGCAGAGTAACCGCGGGCTTCAAAGGTATTTCGTATACCACCGGAAGGGAATGAAGATGCGTCAGGCTCTTGCTGAACGAGCAGTTTACCGGCAAATTCTTCGATCATGCCGCCCTTTCCATCATGCTCAACAAAGGCATCATGCTTTTCAGCCGTGCCTTCTGTCAGAGGCTGGAACCAGTGCGTATAGTGAGTAACACCATTTTCCATTGCCCACTGCTTGATACCGTCAGCAACGGCATTAGCAATGCTACGGTCGAGAGTAGCACCATTGTCCATTACGTCGATTAACTTGTTGTAGACATCGGAAGGTAAGTACTTGTACATTTTCTGTCGGTTGAATACATACTTACCAAAGTATTCTGAAGGTCTCTCAATAGGGACTCTTACATCAACAGGCCTTTTCTTGAAGGCGTCGGCTACAGCCGTAAATCTTAAGTTTGCCATTTTTCTATTTACTTAAAACCCATTTCTTTGTGGTCGCAAAATTACAAAAAAATAATAATATGTCCATCACTTTTGTCGAAGAAAATGATATTTTTTTTCTTTTATTTATATTTTAAGGCTTTTTATGTGCAAAATGTTATTTATCTTACTTCCTTACTGCCCGTTGGGTTCTTCACCTATTTATATAGGATTTTAGAAAATCTGTTCTTCGGACTATTCAGGAGCTTTGCCTCCTACAATAGATACAGCATAGGCTGTGAAGAACCCTCTTGCGCCATTTGATATGTTGGTTGAAATATTGGCAGGAGGTCCTCCAAACATAGGATTCGACCCATCTTTCTGAGCGGTGCAATCATTGATAAAATCAAAATAGTCCTTGCTGATATTACTGAATTCCACAACTATGCTGTCTCCTGATGACATGAATACCATGTCTTTGGCATCATCATCACTGAACTTGCTCTTATCCTTTATATCTTCGAAATTCCATACAGACAGATTTCTTACGTATTGGCCGTTGAGGCTCATGTCGTCAAAGGCAATGTATTTGCTGATCTTATTATACCACACACCGTTGATGGCGTATTTCCCGAAATAATAATTTTCCTCATCCTTCTGATCTTGTGCACTTATATTTAAAGAGAACAGTGTATATTCACCTACTTCCTTTTTGGTGACATTGAATGAATCTACTTTCAGTTTTTCAGGCATGGTACATGTGGCTGTATACTCTTCGGCAGTCCCGTCATTATTGAAGTCCATGAGTACTGATAGCTTGTAAGTCCATCCGGGTTTTCCCATTACCGGATGTGGCGTCAGATAGATTCCGCTCCCGACCGAATCCTGTGTCAGCACATATGAATGTGATATAACGGAGCTGTCTTCCGAGAGTGTTACGACAGCATTTGATATACTTTTGTTTTGTTCCTTGTCAAAGTAACCGCTGGAACTGCTGATCTGTATCTGCTGTCGGATATTCTGGTCTGTGATAGTTCCGTATATGACAGGAATGTAAGCTGAATCAGTTGTATTTATTGTAGTGTCTTCTGTACAAGAGTTAGTGACAGCCATGAAAAATAAGGCGGT
>DMYZ01000189.1 GCA_003483565.1 Prevotella sp. | reverse complement strand
TGTGATAATTTTAATGCTATTGTTGCAGAGAACTGCATGAAAGGTGAAGTAATCCATCCTGAGGAAAACCAATATGACTGGCGTGATGCGGATCGTACCGTGAAGTTTGCAGAAGACCACCATATGGTTGTTACTGGTCATTGTCTTGTATGGCATTCACAGGCTCCAAAGTGGATGTTTACCTATGCAAACGGCGACAGCGTCAGCAGGGAAGTTCTTATAGACCGTATGTATCACCATATTACAGATGTGGTAAGCCGCTATAAAGGAAAAATCAAAGGATGGGATGTCGTTAATGAGGCTATTCTTGATGATGGATCTTTGCGTAAAACACCTTATAACAAGATTATAGGACCGGATTATATAGAACTAGCGTTTAAGTTCGCTCATGCTGCTGATCCTGATGCGGAACTTTATTACAATGATTATTCCATGGCAAATCCTGCTAAAAGGGATGCGGTGGTAAAACTGATAAAAGATCTGAAAGCAAAAGGATGCCGGATAGATGCTGTAGGCATGCAGAGTCATAATGGTTATAATTATCCGGATATGAAAGAATATGAGAAAACGATTCAGGCTCTCATTAATGCGGGAGTGAAGGTGCAGTTTACAGAACTTGACATAAATATGCTCCCAAATCCGCAATCTTTCAGCGGAGCAGAGGTAAATCAGCATTTCAATTATCAACAGAAATATAATCCTTATGTTAAAGGATTGACTAAAGATGCACAGAAAACATTTAATGATAATTATCTCGCTCTCTTCCGTCTCTATCGCAAATATGCTGATCATATTGAACGAGTTACATTGTGGGGTGTCAGCGATGCTGATAGCTGGCTAAATAATTGGCCGGTACCCGGACGTACCAATTACCCTCTTCTATTGGATCGTAATTATAAGGTAAAACCGATAGTGAAAGATATTATTAAACTTTTTGAGAAATAGTTTAACCTGTAAACAATTTTTAAACTGAAAAATCAATGAAAGCAAAATATGTATTTCCCAACGATTATATGGCAGATCCTGCCGTACATGTTTTTAATAATAATATATATATATATCCATCGCATGACTGGGATTCTGGTGAAGCCTTTGATGATGATGGCGGGCATTTCCAGATGAAAGATTATCATGTGCTCTGCATTGACGGTAATCCTATGGATACTGATGCTATAGATTGTGGTAAAGTCTTGGATGTGGAGAATATCCCCTGGGCAGAGAAACAACTTTGGGATAATGACTGTGTAGAGAAAAATGGAAAATATTATTTGATTTATTCAGCCAAAGACTATACTGGCGTATTTCATCTTGGCGTTGCCATCGCGGCTCATCCTGAGGGACCCTTTATTCCTAATGCTGATCCGATCCGTGGGTCTTATAGTATTGATCCTTGTGTCTTTAAGGATGAAGACGGAAAAATATATGTTTATTTCGGGGGCATCTGGGGAGGACAATTACAATGGTATAGAGATAATAAGGCTTTAAAAGATGAGTACTTACCCGAAGGTAAGGAAAATCCTCTTCCTTCCCGGGTGGCTTGTATGACCCTGGATGTACAGCAGTTTGCTGAGACTCCGCATCCTGTCGTTATCGTAGATAATAATGGCAAACCATTGCCGGCTGATGATCCTCATCGTTTCTTTGAGGCCAGTTGGATGCATAAATATAAGGGAAAATATTATTATAGTTATAGCACAGGAGACAGTCACTTACTCTGTTATGCTGTTGGGGATAATCCTTATGGGCCTTTTACATACAAAGGTGTCATCTTGGAACCTGTGGTAGGGTGGACGACCCACCATAGTATAGTAGAGTATAAAGGACAATGGTATTTATTCCATCATGACTGTGTACCTTCTAAAAACAAGACATGGTTGCGCTCTTTAAAGGTTATGCCTCTTTCTTATGATTCGGAAGGGAATATCCTGACAATGAAGAGCGAATAAAATAAAAATAGAACTCATGAAAAATAGACAGTATTTATTAGGATTTGATATAGGTTCAAGCAGTGTCAAGGCTTCGCTCGTAGATGTAGAAAACGGAGAAATGGTGGCTACAGCCTTTTTCCCGGATCATGAAGCTCCTATCAAAGCTATGAAGATGGGATGGGCAGAGCAGGATCCTCAGATGTGGTGGGATAATGCCAAGCTCTCATTGAAAAAAATTATGAATAAGGCTGGTGTCACGGGTGATGATATCCGTGCTATTGGCATATCTTATCAGATGCATGGTCTTGTTTGTGTAGATAAGAATCAGAATGTGCTTCGTGATGCAATTATATGGTGCGATAGTCGTGCTGTTCCTTATGGTGAAAGGGCTTTCAAAGATCTTGGGGCAGATATGTGCCTTAAGAATTTGCTGAATTCTCCAGGTAATTTTACTGCAGCAAAACTAGCTTGGGTAAAGGAAAATGAGCCTGATATTTATGCCAAAATAGATAAGATTATGTTGCCGGGTGACTACATTGCCATGAAATTGAGTGGGGTAGTCAATACTACGATAAGCGGACTTAGTGAAGGGATGTTTTGGGATTTTACTAGAAACGAACCAGCTAAATTCTTGTTGGATTATTATGGTTTTTCGACTGATGTAATTCCTGACATCGTCCCGACATTTTCAGTACAAAGTACCGTTTCGAAGAGTGCTGCTGAAGAACTTGGCCTGAAAGAAGGTACTCCTATAGCTTATCGTGGTGGTGACCAGCCTAATAATGCATTGAGCCTTAATGTCTTTGATCCCGGAGAGATTGCTTCTACAGCCGGTACGTCTGGTGTGGTTTATGGAGTATTGGGAGAGAATGGGTATGATGCCAAGTCAAGGGTAAATACATTTGCACATGTTAACTATACTCCCCAACAGACTCGTCTGGGGGTGTTGTTGTGTATCAATGGTACTGGTATATTAAATGCCTGGGTTCATCGCAATTTAGCTTCCGATCTTGATTATTCAACAATGAATGATCTGGCTTCAACGGTTCCTATAGGTAGTGAAGGCGTGACCATATTACCTTTTGGCAATGGTGCAGAACGTGTGTTGGAGAATCAAGAAATAGAAAGTTCTTTTCATCATATCAACTTTAATATTCACAATAGGGCACATATCATACGTGCTGCACAGGAGGGAATTGTATTCAGTTTCTGTTATGGTATGGAAATCATGCAGCAGATGGGTATGGATATCCATAAAATTCATGCAGGGAAAGCCAATATGTTTCTGAGTCCGGTCTTTCGTGATACGCTGGCATCAACGAGTGGGGCAACGATAGAACTTTATGAAACAGATGGTTCTGCTGGTGCTGCTAAAGGTGCAGGTATGGGTTGTGGTATTTATAAGAATCATGATGAGGCTTTTGCAACGTTGAAAAAGCTTGCAGTGATAGAACCTGAAGAAAATCGCCGTGGTGAATATCTTGAAGCTTATGCACTCTGGAAGGAAACACTTGCTGAAGCTTTGAAATAAATAATGTTGATAAAGGAACTGAGTATAGGATAATATTCTAATATTCAGTTCCTTTTTGATCTTAATATTCTATATATATATCGATGGTGTCATGCTTGTTTCTTTTTTGAAATACTTGGTGAAAAATACAATCTGTTGATAGAAAATGATTGAATATTTAATTTTAAAATAATATTTCTGATTTTGACTACAATTAATACCCTGTAAATACTTCAAAAAAACAACAGCCTTGTAAATCAACGATTTGCAAGGCTGTATAAATTATCTAGTACCCAGACTCGGGATCGAACCGAGATGAATTGCTTCACTGGTGTTTGAGACCAGCGCGTCTACCATTCCGCCATCTGGGTATGGAATGTCCTTAAAAGACTGTGCAAAGGTAATATATTTTTTTGAACTGACAAACTTTTCTTGAAAAAACTTAAAATGCTTGGTTATATCATCTGTTTTATCTACCTTTATGCATCGAAACAATAAATATTATGATGGAGGAAAAAAATAAGAATTATTGTGTTGTTTTTGCTGGAGGCAAGGGACGCCGCTTGTGGCCCTGCAGTCGAGCAAAATGTCCTAAGCAGTTTATCGATTTCTTTGGTATAGGAAAGACTTTATTACAGCAGACTTATGAACGTATGTGCAAGGTGGTCCCCCCGGAGCATATTTTCATAAGTACGAATGAGGAATATGCTCCTATGGTAAAAGAACAACTTCCGGATATAAAAGCAGATCATATCATGGCAGAGGTGGTATCTCGAAGTACGGCACCAG
>DMYZ01000112.1 GCA_003483565.1 Prevotella sp. | reverse complement strand
ATAATCCTCACATGTGGAGTGATTTTGATAAAGACACGATAGCACAATATCCCAAAGATCTTCTACCGAAGGATGCTGTGGTTTACCCTGTTGTCCGTTATCAGCAGGTCTCTCCTGGAGAATGGCAGATTAAACCGGGTCTGGCAAGAGAATATATTCTTCATTTCCATTATAAAAATATGACGGGAAAGGCTGTTGTTGCCCGTTTACAGATCATTGACAGTAAGGGCGTGATCCTTCAGAATCGTCCGATCGTGTTCCCTGCTACATCAAAAAAATACAAAATATTAAGTTCGACGACAGGCACGCAGATCAATGCCGGTCTCTATCGAGTTTTAATTACCGGAATAAAAAATATCGATTTTGAAATATTGGAGGTACAATAGTAAATGATAAATATGAAGACTTCTATTTTAGTTGTGCTGACTTTGTTGTGTTCTTTAACGGTTAAAGCCGAAAAACATGATTGGCAGAATAACCATATTCTTCAGATTAACCGTGAACCGGCAAGGGCTTATTTTTTTCCTTATTATCTGAAGCCGGGAGACAGCCAGATGTCACTGGACGGTAGCTGGAAGTTCAGATGGACAAGAAACCCGGAGGAACGTATTAAAGATTTCTATCGTGTGGATTTTGATGACAGTCATTGGACTCAATTCCAAGTTCCTGCCAATTGGGAAGTTAATGGTTATGGCACTCCTGTATATATTTCTGCTGGGTATCCTTTCCGTATTAATCCACCCTATGTCACATCGGAACCGAGACAAGACTGGACTACATATATTGAGCGTGATCCGGTAGGTCAGTATCGCCGTACTTTTAAAGTATCCTGGGAGGGCGGTCAGACATTTCTTCGTTTTGATGGAGTACAAAGTGCCTTTTATGTATGGATCAACGGTAAAAAGGTTGGTTATAGTCAGGATTCTTTTTCATCGTCAGAATTTAATATTACAAGATATCTGCAACCTGGCATAAATCAAATAGCCGTAGAAGTATATAAGTATAGTGATGGCAGCTACCTTGAGGATCAGGATTACTGGCGCTTTGGTGGTATTCAGAGAGATATTACACTTTTCCATACTCCTGATATCCAAATTCGTGATTATACCGTCCGTACTCTTCCTTTTCGGGAAGAAATCTGGGAACATCTTGGACAGACAGACTTTAAGAGTTGGTCTTTGCAGATTAATCCGCAATTGCGTGTCTTCTCTGGGGAAAAGGGTAAAGGCTATAAGGTTACCGGTGTTTTGTCTGATGCTACAGGAAAAATTATTTCTACAACTGTGACTGATGCCGAGACAATTTTGGACTTGTCTCATCAACCGGTCAATATGAATGAATGGTTTCCTCAGCGAGGCCCTCATAAGTTTGCCCGCATGCAGATGAATATTAGTAATCCTCATCTGTGGACGGCAGAAACTCCTTACCTCTATGATCTGAATTTGCAATTACAGGATTCTCTAGGACATATTGTCCAGCAGATCCATCAGAAAGTCGGTTTTCGTTATCTTCAGATAAAAGACGGGCAGTTGCTCGTCAATGGGAAACCGATAAAGATACGTGGTGTCAATCGTCATGAGCATGATCCCAAACTTGGGCGTGTAATGACAGAAGAACGTATGCAGCAGGATATCCGGCTGATGAAAGCTGCAAATATTAATGCTGTCAGAACAAGTCATTATCCGAATAATCCCCGTTGGTATGAACTTTGTGACAGTGCGGGTCTCTATGTGCTTGACGAAGCAGATTTGGAAACTCATGGTACACGTGGTACGTTGACATCAACGCCAGATTGGAATGATGCTTATATGGATCGTGCTATCCGGCTTGCAGAACGAGACAAAAATCATCCATGTGTTGTCCTTTGGAGTCTGGGTAATGAAAGTGGCTTTGGGGTAAATCATGCAACGATGGCTGCCTTTCTGCATGAATTTGATCCTACACGTTTTGTTCATTATGAAGGAGCACAAACTCCTTATTTTCCATCTAGCGATACTCTTTCTGTGAGCAAGAGTTGGAATGAATCAACGTTCCCCTATACTGATCCATCTTGTGTGGATATTATGAGCCGTTTCTATCCTCGGGTTAAAGAGGAATATCTTAATCCTGATATTGCAGATAGCAGCCATGTGGAGAGGGCTGAGAATGCCAGATGGGAGCATCTGGTAGATATTGCTAATCGTAAAAATGATAATCGTCCTGTTTTAACCAGTGAATATGCTCATTGTATGGGTAATGCGCTTGGAAATTTCGAAGACTATTGGAAAGAGATTTATGCTAATAAGCGACTGCTTGGTGGTTTTATTTGGGACTGGGTTGATCAAGGATTATATCCTGTCAAAGATACACTTTCGTTGAAGAAGGGACAAAAGAATGTCCTGCTGTACGGAGGTGCTTTTGGCGATAATCCTACTTCCGGTGCATTTTGCTTGAATGGAATAGTTTTTGCAGATCGTAAGATTAATTCTAAATATCAGGAAGTAAAATATGTCTATTCACCTGTTCAGTTCTATCAAAGTGGAAATGATATCTGGGTGGTTAATCATAATGCCTTTTTAAATCTGAATGCTTATAAGTTTGAGTATCAGATCTTGGAAAATGGAAAAACAATAAAAAAAGGATATTTGGCAATGCCATCAGTAGAACCTGGAGATAGTCTTCTTTGTTCTCATATATCTGACTTTAGATATTCTCAGAATAAAGATTCCAGATTGTGTCTGAAAGTCCTTTTGCCAACAGGACAGAACATTGTAACCCAGCAGGTTGTGCTAAAAAAGAACATGTTAGAAGCTGGACAAAACATCGGCAAAAAGATGTCCTCGAAAGATATAGACAGACAAGTGTTAGCAAATCTGATCCAAAATATGCAATGCCAGTTCTTTCGTTCACCAACGGACAACGATAAGGGCTTTGGCAACTGGCTCGCCAAGGATTGGATGAAATGCCGCTTGGATTCTCCTACTGTTGTTACAATATCTGATCATCAGAAAGAATATCACTATATAGGTGGAGGTTGTATATCTGTAACAACAGAGCTGCATCAAAACAAAAATGGCAGTGTTGATATTACTCAGACTTATGAATGTAAAGGTAATCTACCAGAACTCCCTCGTATGGGAATTCGTTTTAATTTACCTAAAGAATATGAAAGCCTTACGTGGTATGGCCGTGGTCCTTGGGACAGTTATCCTGATCGTAAACAAGCAGCGCTCATTGGCTTATGGAATAGTGATGTAACGGATCAGTATACTCATTATCCCCGTCCTCAGGATAATGGCAATCATGAGGATTGTTCGCTCGTTATCCTGAAGACGAAGAAAGGGCGCATTATACGTATTCAGGCTCTAGACCAACCCTTCAGCTTTTCAGCTTTGCATTATGGTTCTGAAGATTTGTATGGACGAAAATATGACTATCAGTTAAAGGAATGCAATGCAACAGTTTTGAATGTTGACTGTGCTGTCCTTGGATTGGGAAATAGTTCTTGTGGTCCTGGTGTCCTCAAAAAATATGCAATAGACAGAAGTATAAAGCATGTCTTGAAAATCAGAATAAGCAGCGGAAGATAAGTTATGACAAATTTTCTTTTTGTTCGTCATATAAGTATGAAACAATTATTATTGTATATATTTCTTTTAATATCTGCAGGTCCGGTTTGGGCTCAGGAAAATGTAGAAACTCATCGTCAGTACCTTTCCGGCCATGGTTGTGATGATATGGTTGATTGGGATTTTTTTTGTACGGGAGGCCGAAATTCTGGCAAATGGACAAAGATAGGAGTACCTTCTTGTTGGGAATTGCAGGGCTTTGGAACTTATCAGTATGGCATGCGATTTTATGGAAAACCTCATCCGGAAGGAATTGCTGATGAGAAAGGATTATATCGGTATGAGTTTTATCTTCCGAAAAAATGGGAAGGACGTCAGATACAATTAGTATTTGAAGCTGTTATGACAGATGCAAAGGTTACTATCAATGGGCGAAAAGCTGGAAACGGTTTGCATCAAGGAGGCTTCTACCGTTTTTCTTATGATGTTAGTGATCGGATTTATTTTGGCAAGCATAAGAATATACTCGAAGTTGAAGTTAGCAAGGAAAGTGCGAATAGCCAAGTGAATATGGCTGAACGTCGTGCTGATTATTGGAATTTTGGTGGTATTTTCCGCCCTGTGTTTATTGTTGCAAAACCTATAATAAATATTGCTCGTGTTGCTATTGATGCCAAAGCTGATGGCGAATTCCGTGCTGACTGCTTTCTGAACAGAGCAGTACCAGGAGCCGTTGTCAGAACGGAAATTGTAGGTTTAGGAAAGTCAGAGACCCCCATAAGAAGCGATATTGCGCATGTGGATTTTAAAATTAAGAATCCAAGGCTCTGGACAGCAGAAACTCCTAATCTTTATACTGCAATATTTACTTTGGTAGATGCTCAGGGGAAAATCCTTCATAGAGAATATCAGAAATTCGGTTTTCGTACTATTGAATATCGTAAGTCTGATGGCGTTTATATTAATGGAAAGAAAGTTATTTTTAAAGGTATCAACCGTCATAGTTTTCGACCTGAGAGCGGTAGGACTTTAAGTAAGGCAAAATGTATAGAAGACGTCAAGTTGATTAAGTCAATGAATATGAATGCTGTTCGTCTTTCTCATTATCCGGCGGATCCTGAGTTCCTTGATGCTTGTGATTCATTGGGACTCTATGTGGAATCAGAGTTGAGCGGATGGCATTATGCTCATGAAACTGTTATTGGGCAGGAGCTAGTGAAGGAAATGGTCACCCGTGATGTTAATCATCCCTGTATTACATTCTGGAGTAATGGTAATGAGGGTGGATTCAATTATGAACTGGAGCCGGATTTCTATAAGTGGGATATTCAGAAGCGGGTAGTTATTTATCCGTGGGCAAATAGAAACGGTTTTGAGACTAAGCATTACCGTTCTTGGGGAGAGACGCAGGAATATATGCGTGAGCCTGAAATTTTTATGCCTACAGAATTCCTTCATGGTCTTTATGATGGAGGTCATGGTGCAGGATTGAAGGATTATTGGGATATGATGATGAAAAATCCTCGTTGTGCCGGTGGATTTCTTTGGGATCTTGCTGATGAGGGTGTTGTCCGTACGGATGAAAATAATATTATAG
>DMYZ01000229.1 GCA_003483565.1 Prevotella sp. | reverse complement strand
CTGAAAGGGCATCAAATACTTTCAATATAGTTATGAAAGGAACGACCAAGAGCCTTCTCTAAGGATGTACCTTATTATAAATGGGAATAGGAATTTCATAATAATACTCTTTTAGCAGATTATATATCTCCGGATCATATTCCTTTAATTTCACTCTTCACGGATATATTCTTCATTCACGATATTAACAATTCTTATGTTACAAAATTAGAATCTTTTTAGATATCTTAATAACAAAATTGCATATACAATTGTAAAAATAGTCGATCTTTTAGTTACATTATTACACAAAAATGCTCATATGCATCTTTTTTAAAAAGTTTATAATAATATTTTTAGTATATTTGTAACCAAATCACTTAACATCAAGACATCTGATGAAGAGATTATTCATATTAACATTAGTGGTCTTTATTATTAACACCTTATCGGCACAGAACTATAAATTTCTGTTTCGACACTATAATATTGAAAATGGTTTAGCATCAAACTGCATACAAGATTTGCTGATTGACCATAAAGGATTTTTGTGGATTGCTACGGACAACGGATTAAGTAAGTACGATGGTACCAAATTTATTAACTATCAAAGAAGGAATACTCACAACCATTTAGGCAGCAACAGCATCATTTGCCTTTTTGAAGATAGAACAAAATATCTGTATATTGGTACCGAATGCGGATTATACCAATACGATTACACAAAAGGACAATTCAAATTATATTCTCCACGAATTCATTCTTCTGTCTATGGCATTATAAAAGATAAGGAAGGGATGCTATGGGTAACAAAAAGTGGAGAAGTATTAAGAATAAACAATAAGAACAAATCAATAAAGAAATTCAAACTTTCTGCCCCTAATGAAATAGCATATAAAATTTATGTTGACCACACAGGCAAAATATGGATCACGACTTCCAATGCCTTATACTCCTTCAATAAACAAAAAGGAAAGTTCGATAAATTTATCATCCGTGGAATCCCTAATAATATATACTCTTTTGCTATATGCGAAGATTACCGCCACAATCTTTGGGTTGGTTCCTGGAATGGGAAATTACTTAAAATAAATACGGTAAATAATACTTATAAAATTATCTCTGACAAATTAGAAAATAAATTATTGCATATCCACAGCATCACGGAATATAAAAAAGGAAAACTCTTTATTGGGTCTGATAAAGGACTCACACTCTATGATACCGAAAACGGAAAAAGCCAATTGTTTATCAGTAATGCCAGAACACCAAGCTCCTTATCGGACCAATTTATCTATCCTGTCATTAAAGACCACGAAGGTGGAACGTGGATAGGGACCTATTATGAAGGGGTTGACTATATTCCCCCCTACTGTGGACAGTTCGAACGATTCGGGCAGACGGCAGATTGCAACTATATAAATGGCAGGATTATAAGTCGCTTCTGCCAGGACAATAATGGCAATGTCTGGATTGCCTCTGACGATGGCGGAGTAAGTTGCTTTTCTCCGAAAAGACACAACTTTATCAATTATCCGGGAAAGGCTTTTCTGTCTAAGGTTAATGCACATGCATTCTGCATAGACGATGATAATCTATGGATAGGCACTTATTCTGAAGGGCTTATAATATTAAATATAAAAAATGGAAAATTAAAGATCTATAACGGGAAAAACAGTCCTATAAATGGAACCAGTGTCTATGCTCTGTACAAAGATCGAAAGGGAAACATCTGGATCGGAACGATGAACGGTGCCTTCTTATATGACAAAAAAGCGAATAAATATATATATATAAAAAATTTCAAGGGACTCGTCATTGACATAAAAGAAGATTCTAATAAAAATATATGGTTTGCTACTCAGGGAGACGGACTGTACATTTATCATCAGACAAGGAAAGAATGGTCACACTATAATGACAAGAACAAGAAACTACCCGCATACATCAATTCTATTTGTATAAATTCAAACGGAAATGTAATGATCGGTACATCCGAAGGACTCTATGCTTACAGAAAGAAAGACGACAAGTTCAAATACATACATTTACGAATTCCAAACGAAACAATTAACTGTATTATACAAAGTGACAACAGTTACTGGATCACTACTGCCAAAGGGCTAGTGAAGTACACTCCAGAAAGCAATATTAAGATATTTACAAAAAGCGACGGATTACAAAGTGAAGGCTTTATTTCTGCGTCAGGAATGAAAACCAAAAGGGGAGAAATATTCATCGGAACCATCAATGGCTTTAATACTTTCTATCCACAACTTATCCATCAGAATAAGATTAAACCGCCTGTTGTACTCACAGGTGTGGAAATTTTCAACAAAGAACTCTCAATAGATCCCGATGGCATCCTGCCAGAACCTATAGAAAGAATGAAAGAAATACATTTCCCTCATTCAGATAATGTCATCAGTATATTATATGCAGCTCTTAGTTATTGCACTCCCGCAAAAAACCAATATGCCTATAAGTTGGAAGGGTTCGACAACAGATGGAACTATGTAGGCAATCAGACAAAGGCCACATATACCAATCTGCCCGCCGGTGAATATACTTTCACTGTGAAAGCCTGCAATAATGACGGTATATGGAATAATAAAGGCACTAGCATACGTGTGATAATCCATCCGCCATTCTATCTCACTCTGCCATTTGAAATACTATATATATTAATATTCTCTCTTTCCATCTATATCATTTTTCATTTGACACTAAAGAGAAACGAGCATAAACATTTCATCGAAGTTGAAAAAATAAAAGCTAACAAAGAAAAAGAAATACAAGAAGCAAAGATTAACTTTTTCACAATAATTGCCCATGAAATAAGAACTCCTGTGTCTCTTATTATCGGTCCTCTGGAAAAAATCATGCAATCTACAAGAGAATTGCCCGAACAGATTTTCGATAATTTAAAAATTATAGACCGTAACAGCCAAAGATTACTGAACCTTATCAATCAATTGCTTGATTTCAGAAAAGTGGAACAAGAAGATTTAAAATTAAACTTTACAAAAGGAAATATCAATGATATCATCAAATCCGTATCAGAACGATTTATTCCTTATTTAAATCAGAACAATATTACGATAAAGATACAAATACCACAACCTGATACCTATATATGTATAGACCGTGAAGCAATGACTAAAGTGATCAGTAATCTGATAAACAATGCTGCGAAATATGCCAGGCACAATATCGTTGTAAACGGAAAAACGAGTTCTGATGGAAAGACCTTCAACCTGTCAATAAAAGATGACGGCAAAGGGATAAACGAAAAAGAACAGGAACATATCTTCAAACCTTTTTATCAAGCTTCCGGCAATAAACCCGGAACAGGAATAGGACTCAGCATTGTAAAAAGATATGTTGAAGCACACCACGGAATGATAAATGTAATATCGGAACCGGACAAAGGCTCAGAATTCATATTAACCGTACCGATGAAACAAGAACTCCATACAACAAATGAAGCTATCAGAAAGGAAGCAATATCCTTAACTAAAAAGACAATGCCCATAAACCCGAATACCGTAAACGACAAACAATCGACAATACTCATTGTTGACGATAACGAAGATATGTTGTTTTTCCTATCGGAAAGTCTGAAGGGTTTTTATACCGTCATTACTGCGACAGACGGGATCCAAGCCTTGGAATATCTAAGAAAAAACACGGCGAATATCATTATAAGCGACTGGATGATGCCCAATATGGATGGCATTGAATTATGTAAAACAGTAAGAAACGATGAAAGAATAAGTCATATACCTTTTGTCCTTTTAACAGCCAAAACGGATACATCATCAAAAGTAACAGGGATGAACTATGGAGCCGACTTGTATATAGAAAAGCCCTTCTCTCCTCAATATTTATGCGCATGTATTAATAATCTCATAGAGATACGCAAGAGGTTGAGAAAAACTTTCTCAGAAAAACCTTCTATATCTATTGCTTCCATTACGAACAATGAAAAAGACAAGGAACTTTTGTCTAAGATGTATAAAATTATAGAAAATAATATATCAAATTCAAGTTTCTCTGTTGACTATCTTGCAAAAGAATTATGTGTAAGTCGTTCGGGACTCTTTGCCAAAATAAAAGGTATAGCAGATGTCACACCTAATGAAATGATACAGATCATCCGATTAAGAAAAGCTGCATCGCTGCTGCTTGAAAACAATTATCAGATAAGTGAAATATGTTTCAAGGTAGGATTCAGCAGTCCCTCCTATTTTGCCAAATGTTTCCAGAAACAATTTGGCAAATCTCCCTCGGAATATACAGGCTCTTAAAAAGTACTAATCTATACCAATAGTTTCTGACTCCACTGTATTTTCACTTTATAGCATATTCTCTCGATGTAGTATGTAGTCTTTACACTCTTCCATAAGCCATTTCGGGGTACTTGTAGCTCCGCAGATGCCGATGGTATTAACACCTCTAAGCCAGTTCATTTGTATATCCTGAGCTTTCTCTATCTGATAGCTATTAGGATTGACACTATGGCATTCTTTAAAGAGAACTTTTCCATTGCTGCTTTTCATCCCTGCTACAAAAAGAACTAAGTCATGCTTACTTGCAAAACTGGCAATATTCGGCATACGGTTAGCTACCTGACGACAGATCGTGTCAAAGCTCTTGAAAACAGCATCCTTGCTGATATGATCTTGAATATAATCTATGATACGATGAAACTCATCAAGACTTTTCGTTGTCTGCGAATAGAGAAAAATATCACGGGAAAAGTCTAATTTCTTAACATCATCGAACTTCTCTATGACTATTGCTTGATTATGAGTCTGGCCCACAAGCCCAAGGACTTCTGCATGACCATTTTTGCCAAAAATAACAAGTTGACCATCAGGGTTACTTGCGTATTGCTTTTTTATACGTTTCTGCAGTTGCAACACTACCGGGCAAGTTGCATCAATGATTTCTATATCATTCTTTCTTGCCAACTCATAAGTCTCAGGCGGCTCACCATGGGCACGAAGTAATATCTTTACATGATGAAGCTTTTTCATCTGCTCATGGTCAATCGTAATAAGTCCGTGAGTGGAAAGCCGTTCTACTTCCATACCATTATGAACAATATCGCCCAGGCAATATAAATGTTCTCCTTCAGACAACTCTTCTTCTGCTTTTTTTATAGCCGTAGTCACCCCAAAGCAAAAACCACTGTCATTATCTATTTCTATCTGAACCATTTTTTCTTATCGTTTTTTTTAAAATCTTGTATGACATGACCAGACTTTATTTTGCAACATCAATATTTATGACAACCTTCGGATGTGCCGGATCATTGGTTATCATAAGCACACGCGGTTTCGAACGTGCTTTCCTTAGAATGCTCTTGAATACTGTAACCTTTATATGTGCCGTTTCACCTGGTTCAAGCTTGCTTTTATTAAGTGCTACTTCCATACCATCCGTAAACATCTGAAGACTACGGATATCAAGTTGTTCCTTGCCATTATTGGCAATAGTAACGGTACCTTTCAGCTTATTTTTTCGCCCGAAAGAACCTAGAGCAAGTGTACTATTCGACATTTGCAACTTAGGGGCCCGGGCATCTTCAGCAGCCGAAAGTCTCTCATCAAAGGCCGGAAGAAGTACTGAAGATATAGTAATTTCCTTATCCTGCGACACATTATCACCAGGGTACATCCCCAAATAGATAGCAGTCTGAGTCAAACCCAGGTCATGAAGTTGCTTGGAATCAAGGATAAAAGTGATAACCCCTCCATGCCCCGCAGCAAGATTTGATGGTGATATTTGAGCCGTAAGATAAGGTGGCACGTGCATTACTTGTGGCTGTACAGTCGTGGTTCCTATATTAAAAATATGTATCTGTGCAATAGGACGATCGCCACGATTGACATCATCAAACTCTACATTATTCTTGTCTACTTTCAAATCACCTATTTTAAAAGGATAACTCCCTGTAAAATCAATCTGAGAGCCAACAACAATACCCTTCAGGCGCAGAATAACAGGACTCTCCTTTGCATTACTATAGAGAGCAATAAGCTTCTCAAAATGTCCCATCTGCTTGGCATCATAGGTAACAATAACCTTAAAATCTTTATCTGGAGAGATCTCTTCATGAGGATACTGTACTGAAGTGCAGCCGCAACTCATACGAACATCACTCAAAAGGAGAAGTTTCTTACCACTGTTTTTCAGGTTATAAACCACTGTAACAGGATTACGGAAGAGAATTTGCCCGAGATCAATAGACTCCTCATTGGTGGCTATGTTCTGGGCATAAATAGCAGCTGATCCTAATACCAGCATAAAGGTAAATATGATATACTTTTTCATTTTCTATTTTACAATTAAACTGACAGAGGCAGCTCTTCCTTGATAAGCTGGACTATAAGCACATTGAGCCGTACAGCTTCCACTCTGGTAATTGCCTTCTCTGTCTATATAATATTCGGTTTCAATAACATGAGTACCTTTAGACAAACGATCGAAATAATAGTTTGTAACGTTGTCTTTCGGAGTGATATAGTAAGAACGTTGATATCCACTCAAAGGAGCGACAGGCTCAAGACAAGCTGCACGCTTATCAACGACTTCAACAAAATCATAATCGCGGTCAGCTTTAAGGGTTATGCGAACTTTTACTTTATCTCCAACATGAAGAGTGGTGCCTTGAACATCAGCTGATTTATCTTTATCCTCAAGCAGTTCTCTCGTAACGGTAATGCCACTGGATTTGGCTGCAATATCACTGACATCCTGGAATGTCTGTACATAAACCGCCCCCCAGCTTATACCATTATTTTTTTTCTCGATACTAAGTTTCTTTTTATTTCCTTGAAAAGTTGCCCTGATATACCCAAGTCCAGCCTGAGATGTAACAACTTTAAGCTGATGGCTGTCTATTTTGATAATAGCTTTAGGGGAATCTGTAGTAAAAGAATGACTAGAATCCGTCATAAAAGCAGATACCGCATCTACAGAATTCACCGGAGTATCCCAAAGCTGAGTACGTTTCGATAACAACAGCCAGCGTTGCATCTCTTCTACTGATTTAGTATCCTGAGGTTTTAATAAATGATAAGCTTCAATAACAGCAACTTCTGTTGGTATACGATAATCACGCCAGCTATAATAAGCCTTCGGAGTATCATAATAACGTCCCGTCTCAGAATTTTGAACAGTATATTCTTCTGCACTTTGCAAATATTGTCGTGCCTGCTTCATCATATTATTCTTAGCAAAGATGACTGCACCGCGTGCCTTGCCATAAATAGTAAGTGCTGCCGGCATAGTTGCCAACTTATGAAGAAGATATTGCTTGTCTGCTTCACCTTCTTTATTTAATTTCGCATCATCAATAGCAAGAATATAGAGATAATGAAGGGAAAACTCAGAAGGATCATTAATACTATCCTTCTTCATATTCTTAACTTCATCAGAAACTTCTCCTTGCATAAAGGCAATAGCCCTCTGCAACATATCCTCAGCACTGCTGTCAGGAGCACTAAAGACATGAAGTCGTGCAAGAATGGTCGCTACGGCTTGGGTAAGTTCACGACTGCCGGACATGCCTTTCCACCAGCTCCAGCTCCCGTCAATATTCTGAAGAGATTTCAACTTGCCGAGATCATCGGAAAGGCGCTGCTCAACCTGATTAACATCAAAATAATTGATAAGAGCCTGTCGCTGGCCTGTTTCTTTGTCTGCATCCAACACCCAAGGAGTCTCACTGAGAAGAAGTTGCTTAAGTTCCTCATTCCTGGCTAATTCTGAATTCAAGACTTCGTTTTTGCTATTATGTTTCCAAAGATCAATAACAGTCTTAATTTGCGGCAAACGATAAAGCAAGTCTTTAGAAATACGATTGGAATAATAAGCAGCGGCTATGTCAATGGCATTGTCAGCTTGCGGAGTTGAAAGTGCTGGCAAAGCCTGAACCATCATCCATGCAGGATTATTGGTATACTCCAGAGTATATCTAGGCTGATCGGAAGAAGATTTACCCTTTATAACTGATGTTTTTTCTGTGAGATTCTGTAGATCAATTACTTTATCACCTATACCCTCCAAGGTAAAAGGCAATGTATTGAGAATCAATTCCTGACGGCTGATAACAGGCATATAATGCTGCTCACCATCACTAAATCCATTACCCTTGGCTATAACACGGACAACATAAAGATCCGGATCAAGGCTTGAAGAGTTAAGATTGAAAGCAACAGTTTCGTTTCCACCGGCCTCAACCTGATAATGGACTGTTTGTGTAAAGACTATTTTCTGAGACTCAGGATTGACGAACTGTAAAAGAGCAACACCTCTCTGAATTTTATTGGAGGTATTGGAAATCTGTGCCTTTATAACAGCGTCATCTCCTTGACGAATAAAACGAGGAAGATTAGGCTGAATCATAATTTGTTTACTGGCAACGGTTTCACCATCAATAAAGCCATAACGCATCTCTTTATCATGGGCAAAGCCTAGAAAGCGCCAGGTCGTCACGCTCTCAGGAAGAGTAAAGCTGATCTTTGCATTGCCCTTGTCATCACTCTCAATATTAGGATAAAAGAAAGCTGTCTCGCTAAGATTCTCGCGTAACTGTGATGAACTGCCTTCAGGAACAGGAACATTGCTGCCAAAAGAAGTCGAAGGCATCTTCTCTACAACATCAAATAACTTATTGCCGGACTCTGGCGTCGCTCCGCTTGCAAGCATAGACTTTGCCTGCAAAGCACGTGACTTTCGAAGAGATCCTTCACCTCCTACAGCATTAAAAACAGATTCATTATAATTTCTATTGCCTAAAGGTAAAAACATTTGATCAATCTGTCCAAAATCAAGTTCTCTCTCGTCATAATAAGTTTCATTAAGCATATTGCTGACAGTCAATCCATATTCATATCCACCTCTATTATAATTCCAACTTACAGAAGGAAGATTTATATAGATATTCGGGAAGAAAGTCCACGTGAAAGGTTTCAACTGATCGAGACTCTTATCATAAAGAGATACTATTACTTGCGCCCTTACCGGATGTTGATTATCATCCTTGATATTCAGCGTCCACTGTTCCTTCTGTCCCGGCACCAGACGATTGCGGAAAGTAGACCAACTTAAATGCAATTTTTTTGAAGACAATGGTTTCTCTATCCTCGCCTGCTGGGTATAGGTAATGCCGTCTTTTACCCAAGCATAATTGATAACGATGCCATTACCATATTCCGGCTTATATGAGAAAGCTCTCGTACATAAAGATTTATTAAGTTCAAATGTTTTACTTTCAAGTAAGGTGTTACCGGATACAATGGTATAGAGAACGTGTACAGATGCATCACTCGAGCCGATTTGTACATATACAGAGTCTTCAGAATTTTCACTAAAACAACCGGCTGTTTGATAGAACCAACAATGAGTATTACTGATAGGAGCTTTATCATCCATGCTGAAAATATCAAAATCTTTCTTCAGCGTATCTTTTTCACAAATAGCCTCTAAAGTATGTCTTCCTGAAGGGAGCATGCTTATCAGCCCATCTTTTACAGATGCCTTATCAAATATACTATCATAAAGCAGCATGTCTGTATTGGTCGTCACTTCTTTCCAATTCCCACCATCTATACTATAGCGAACTGTTGCTTTGATTTCCTGACCTGACAAATTAAGATAGGTAAATTTCACATGTTGGTCCTGACCGCTTTTTTCTCTTCCCGGACGAAGTATCTGTTCAGGAAGATTACAACTAAAAACAGTAGGATGAGAACCCAACGGAACATCTAT
>DMYZ01000006.1:3870-8591 GCA_003483565.1 Prevotella sp. | reverse complement strand
ATTTTTTATCTAAAAATTTAGCATATAGAAACTATTAGGCTTTAAATTAGTACATTTTGTAATACTATTAAACTTTTAGTCCATCATAAATACGAATTTTACTTTTTTTCTAAAATATCCTTTGTATTTTATTATTAACGACATTATAATTTTGATTTTATCTACCTTTGCACTGAAAATACAGATAATATTCATATTATAAACAACAAAATTATAATGCAAGTTATCAGATTTATCAAGAACTGGACATTACCCTGCTCTATAGTGATGGGAGCTGTAACTTATTTTATTTTTGCCTTTATACCGGCACTTGGCCCGGCATCAACATTTTTGTCACCCATTATGGCCAGAATGCTTCCGGTATTTATGTTCCTTACTTTGTATGTTACTTTCTGCAAAGTCAATTTCAGAGAACTGAAAGTCAAAAAATGGCATTTCTGGGTTGCTCTGGCACAACTCTTCCTTATTGTTATTCTCGTCAGTTCTATCCTTTTTTTCCATCTTACCGGAAACAATTTAATACTTTTAGAATCCATCCTGACCTGTATTATAGGTCCTTGTGCCGCTGCTGCTGCAGTCGTTACACAAAAATTAGGTGGCAATCTCGAAGAAATGACTGCTTATACACTCCTTGACAACCTGCTTTGCGCTGTCATTATTCCCGTCTGCTTTCCACTTATTGCGCCAGGAAAGGATATCAACTTCCTAAGTGCATTCCTTCTTATATCCAATAAAGTCGCTACAGTACTTATTCTGCCTATGCTTCTGGCTTTTATCACGAAACATGTCAACCAACTGCATTCCTTCCACCAGTGGGTCACCGGCATCCATGATCTGGGATTCTATCTCTGGGGATGTTCTCTTCTTATCGTTACCGGTACAACAATGAAAAATATTATACATGCCCAAACGACTACCTTTTTTCTGATAAATATTGCCATTGTCAGTCTTACCCTTTGCATGACACAATTCCTTTTAGGCAAACTCATCGGATATTTTTTCAACTCCTCTATCAATGCCGGTCAGGCTTTGGGACAAAAAAATACTCCCTTTGCCATCTGGATAGCATGCACCTATCTGAATCCTCTTTCCAGTGTTGGCCCAGGCTGCTATATCCTCTGGCAGAATATTATCAATTCTTTTGAAATATGGCAGGAAAGGAAAAAGAGCGAAAAAACAGAAATAGCAGTTGGAGAAAAAATCTATGCGATAGCTGCTCAACAGCAAAAACACTTAAAATCATAAAAATCAGGCTTATACAGCAACCTATTACCAGACACTGGTAATCAGGTTACCAAAAACTGGGAGTATACTTACCTAATACTGGTAATCAGGTTACCAGCTTTCGGTAATTAATCCTTCCGAGACTATACCGGCAGACTATTCCATACTAATGCAATAAAAAAGGACAAGCCTCATGGAAGCTTGTCCTTTCTCTGTCTTTGAAAAGAAAAATCATCCAAAATCATCGAACATAATGCTCTCAGGTTCTACGCCCAGGCTATCAAGATAACTCGTAACTGTATTGATAAGCATGGGTGGGCCACACAAATAATACTCACAGTCTTCCGGAGCATCATGATCCTTCAAATAAGTATCACGGATGCAATTAACCGCAAATCCTGTGTAATACTTTACGCCTGCTTCATCTGCCTTAGGATCAGGGCGATCAAGAGAAAGATGGAAATGAAAATTGGGATATTCGGTCTCCAGTTCCCAAAAATCCTCAAGGAAAAAAGCCTCCGTCAAACTACGTGCGCCATAAAAGAAATGCATCTCACGGTCTGTAGTATGCAATGTCTTTGTCATATGCATGATCTGTGAACGTAAGGGAGCCATACCAGCACCACCACCTATCCAGATCATCTCTTTCTTACTGTCAAAATTAGGATGGAACTCACCGTAAGGTCCACTCATCATAACCTTGTCACCAGGCTTCAGCGAGAAGATATAAGAAGAACCGATGCCTGTAGGAACATTTTGAAATCCAACCTTTGGGCGGGGGAGGAATGGTGTAGAAGCGATACGGACCGTCAACGTAATGATATCACCCTCAGCAGGATAGTTTGCCATAGAATATGCACGCACTGTCGGTTCAGGATTATGAGCTTTCAGAGAAAGAATATTAAAATGCTTCCAAGTTCCTATATATTCCTCACCGATAGACTCCTTGTCAAAATCCTTATCATAGTCTATACAGCCATAAGCAGGAATTCTAATCTGCGCATATGAACCGGGAATAAAATCCAAATGTTCCCCCTGCGGCAAAGCAACCTTGAATTCTTTTATAAAACTTGAAACATTCTTGTTGCTAATGACAGTGCACTCCCACTCCTTGACTCCAAGGATAGATGTTGGTATCTTGATACTAAAATTACCTTTCACTTTTGTCTGACATCCCAGTCGCCAATGATCTTTAACCTGATTCCGGGTAAAATGAGGGCGCTCAGAATCGAGGATCTCGCCACCGCCCTGTAACACCTGAACCTTACACTGTCCGCAACTGGCTTTTCCTCCACAGGCAGAAGGGAGATAAATACCATTTTGATTTAATGTAGACATCAGGCTGTCACCTTGATCTACTTCCAATTTCTTGTCATCATTAATCGTTATCGTCACCTTGCCGCTAGGACTCAAATATTTCTTAGCAATAAGCAAAATGACAACCAGCAACAGAATGATAATCAGGAAAACTGATATACTAACTGTTATGAATTGTTGTCCCATAATTAATTATCTTATACATTACCGGATCTTGAAATCAAAATTTCAGCCCACTGAAACACATCATTGCCATGGCCATAAGCCCCACTGTGATAAAGGCTATACCCATGCCTTGCAAAGGCTTCGGCACATCACTGTAAGCCATTTTCTCACGAATGGCACCCATAGAAACAATAGCCAGAGTCCAACCTAAGCCACTGCCCAATGCATAAGCAATACTGTCACCCAAATTAGTAATAGACTGCGTATTAGTAGGATCCATTACAATACGTTGCTGCATAAACAGAGAAGCGCCCATAATAGCACAGTTGACTGCTATCAATGGAAGGAATATACCCAATGCAGAATAAAGAGATGGGCTGTATTTCTCAACAGCCATCTCTACCAGTTGGGTGATACCGGCAATAACGGCAATAAAAAGAATAAAACTCAAATAACTAAGATCTACCCCCTGTACTAGGCAGTTTGGGCCAAGCACTTTTGTCTGCAAAAGATAGTCCACAGGCTCTGTGATAAGCAGTACAAACGTTACGGCAAGTCCAAGCCCCAAAGAAGTCTTCACATTCTTGCTTACAGCGAGGAAAGAACACATTCCCAAGAAGTAAGCAAAAATCATATTATCAACAAATATAGATCTGAAGAATAATGATATAAAATGTTCCATTTTGTCCTGTCTGATTAAATAAATTTACTTTTCATTCTCTTCCTTATTAAAGAAAGCACGATGTACCCAGATGACACAACCTATCAAAATCAAGGCCATGGCGGGCATTGTCATCATTCCGTTATTAAGATATCCGGCATCATAAAATCCTTGTGGAAGAATTTTAAAACCAAGAAGTGATCCCCTGCCCAAAAACTCACGCAGAGCACCTACAATGACAAGAATTACAGCATAACCAAGTCCATTTCCCAAACCATCAAGGAAACTGGGCCATGGCCTATTTACCATGGCAAAAGCTTCCAAACGTCCCATCAGAATACAGTTTGTAATAATCAGTCCGACATAAACTGAGAGCTGGACGCTTACATCATAGGCAAAAGCCTTCAGAATCTGACTTACAATCGTTACCAGAGCGGCAACAACAACGAGCTGAACGATAATACGGATGCGTACCGGTATTGTCTTGCGGATCAAAGAAATAATAACATTAGAAAAAGCGGTAATAACCGTAACGGCAAGCCCCATTACGATAGCCGGCTTAAGCTGTGAAGTGACAGCAAGCGCACTGCATATACCCAGAACCTGAACCATAATAGGGTTATTCAAGTTCAGAGGCTCTGTAAATGCGGCTTTATTTTGTTTTGAAAATAAAATCATCCTTGCAATTTTTTATGATTCATTCTTTTGAATTGAAAAACTTCAGGTATTTGCCAAGACAGTCACGCAACATATTGGTAACGCCATTGCTGGTCAGCGTAGCACCTGTCACGGCATCCACCTGTGTCTGAGGGTTGGTTACCTTTTTTTGTACAGAAATGGCAATCTTGGAACGGTTGCTACCGTCAAAGAGTTTTTTACCCTGAAACTGCTCTTGCCATTGCAGATTATCCTTAATCTCTGCACCAAGACCAGCAGTTTCACTCTCATGGTTGAAATAAACTCCATAGACTGTAGACTTGTCAGCATTAACAGCTATAAAACCACTGATGCCACCCCAAAGTCCCATACCTTTCATTGGTATAACATATTTAGTCTGACCTTTGACTTTGCAATAATAAATATCATTACCATCAACCTTGCCTTTCTTAACGACCTTATTGTATTCCGTTTCGGCCTCATTATTATCCAATCCACGGATATTCAGACTATATAAAATCTGCTTTTTCTGATCAAGAGCAATATTGCTGTCCTGTCTGGGTTTAAGAACCTGATAGACGAAGGCCAACAAGAAAGCCACAATGACAACGATCACCGCAGAATATATTACTGTATATGAATTGCTATTTGTTTTCATCATTCCATCTTATATTATTCTCTAACTCTACTACGCTTA
>DMYZ01000006.1:0-3725 GCA_003483565.1 Prevotella sp. | reverse complement strand
CCAATAAGAAATCCATAAATATATTTCCCGGTTTCGGTCCGGGCTGAAGTTACCGGATCAGTTGCCATAAAAACGGCACCGAAGCAAAAACCACCCAGAACAATATGCTCATACCATGGAATAGGTGTTTTGCCTGTAGCGCTGAAAAGCAAAGCCATAATAATGCCTCCAGCAAATACACTTCCCATCGTCTTCCAACTGGCTATTCCTGTCCAAAGCAGCAGAACAGCACCAATAGCAATAGCAATTACTGATGTCTCTCCTATAGAACCTGGCATCAGACCTGTTATCATATTGTTGATACTTGTAACAGGAATAATACCCTGAGCTATCTGCCCTAGAGGAGTGGCACAAGTATATGCGTCTGGAAGGCTGTTTCCCAGTCCAAAGATAGAATTTTTAGCAATCCATACCGCATCGCCGGTCATCTTACTAGGATAAGAGAAAAAGAGAAACATACGGGTAGCAATGGCAACGTTGAAAATATTCATGCCTGTCCCACCAAAAATCTCCTTGGCAAAAATGACAGCAAAGGCAATGGCTACAACAAGTATCCACAACGGTGTCGTTACAGGAATAATAAGCGGAACAAGAATACCGGTTACCAGATAACCCTCTTGGATTTCCTCATGTTTCCATTGGGCCCAGGCAAATTCTATACCCAGACCGACAACATAACTCACAATAACTTTGGGAATAACAGCCAGAAAGCCATAACCGAAGATAGCCCAGAAGGAAGCTCTGGCGAATGTACCAGCTGCCACGTAATTCTGATAGCCAACATTATACATACCAAAGAATAAAGCAGGAAGCAATGCTATGACTACCATGCTCATAATTCGTTTGGAATCAATGGAATCATGAATAGACACACCACTCTGAGACGTCTCATTAGGAACAAAAAGGAAACTATTGAATCCTTCATAAAGGCTCCACAGAGAATGCAGTTTGCCACCTTCTTCAAAATTTGGTTTTATTTTATCAAAATAATTTTTTATTGCATTCATTTTAGAAAAATAAAAAATAAAACTAAGCATTCTCTTTACGAAGAATGTTAAGACCTTCCCTGACAATTTTTTGAAGAGGCAATTTAGAAGAATCAACAAATTCTGCAAGAGCAAAATCTTCAGGACTTATTTCATAAATCCCCAGCTGCTCCTGCTTGTCTATATCACCTGTAATGATCGCCTTTATAAGATATTCCCCCAGAATATCCATTGGCAACACCTTGTCATATTCACCACTCATAATCATGTGACGTTCACTACCCTTAATGCGGGCATCCAGATTATAAGCCTTCTTCTTGCCGAAAAGCCATGAAAAATAACTGCGATTTGTAGAGAACTGACTTATACGAGGACGAATCCACCCCAAAGTCTCATCTGCATCATCACCTTCAGGAATAGCTGTAACTTCTGAAGTATGGGCTCCAAGATAGTCTTTCAATGAAGCTTTACGACCTAAAAGTGGATTACCATTAATAAGACGCACATGATGTGTTGCTTTGAGATTATCCTTTACAAGGATACCAAGAGGAGTTCCTATCAAGACATCAACATAAGCAGGATCCTTGATTTCACTTCCAGCTACAGCTACCTTTTTATGAAGATCAACCTTCCCTGTAAGAAAGAGACGTCCAAAAAAAATAACAGCGGAAGGATCCACTGTCCAAACTGTCTCTCCTTTGTTGACAGGAGAAAGATGATTTACCTGCACTCCGACATTACCTGCAGGACAAGGTCCATCGAATACCGTTACTTCTGCATTTTGAACAGACGCCAAGATGGAATTAGACTGATGCTTTCCAATACCCAGATAAACTTTGGCAATCTTTGAGAGAGCTGTAACACCTGCTTGGAAATATTCTTCATTTCCCTGTAACTCATATTCAAAATTACCGGCAAGAGGTTTGTCTCGAAGAGCTGAAATAAAAATTGCCTTAGGCGATATACCGGGATTTGTCGTAATCGCATAAGGCAATTGGTTTATATAACCGAAAAGACCTGCATTAAGCAAGTCGGTCCTTACTTCTTCAATACTAAGCCTGTTAACATCCTTTTTACCAAAATCTACAAACTTTTGTTTTTCATCAGCTTTCACTTTTACGCAAAGCACTTTCCTACGCTCACCACGAACCACTGCAGTAACAGTACCGCTGACAGGAGAGGCAAACCCTTCCTCTGGAAAAGCTTTATTGACAAATAAAGCATCTCCAACCTTGACAATATCACCCTCATGAACGACAACCTTTGGAGTAATCCCCGCAAAGTCATCAGGAACCAAAGCGTATTCCTGAGCCTGAGGTACATTAATTAATTTCTCCTCTGCTCTCCCCACAAGATTAATGTCCAAGCCCTTGCGTAATTTCACTAAATTTACCATAACCACATTTTTAATAAGGTCTATATAACCCTGCTGAAACAATTAATAATATATTTTTTTCTAATGAATAGTCTTATTCTTCAATTTTATTACTTGGATATTTGCAAATATAACAAAAAAGGGTTAATATTTAAAGAGAAAGATTATATTTTATTGCTAAAAACAAGAATTTCTATTTTTTTGCAACCTGCGGTTTACAAAAAACATTTATTTTTACTATCTTTGCCGAGCATTAGAAAATTATAAAAAAAACATAAAGATCTGAAAAGGTTTAAACATATAGTTAATACAATTGTATGGTCACTTGTTGCACTATACTTTTTGCTGGTGGCTTTGCTCCAAATTCCCGTTGTACAAGGAGAAGTCGGCAATACCATAGCAAATGTGATGTCCAGGAAATTTGGGACAAAAGTACTCATCGGAAAAGTAGATCTGGGACTTTTCAACCGTCTTATTATTGATGATGTGCTGATGTATGACCAGCATGGAGAGCATCTGCTTGAAGCATCCCGACTTTCTGTAAAAGTCAATATCTGGGACTTGGGACAAGGAAAAATTCGAATCTCCAATGCCCAGCTTTTCGGATTAAAAGCTAATCTATATAAACAGACGGCATCCTCTCCCGATAATTTTCAATTTGTCCTAGATTCACTTGCTTCCAAAGACACGACTCACCATACACCTCTGGATTTGCGAATTAATTCGCTAATCATACGCCATGGTACTGTAAAATGGGACAAACACTTCCTCGCTTACAAGCCGGGGGTATTCTCACCCGATCACCTGAATTTAAATGATATCAGCACACATGTCATCATCAATGCACTGAAGGATGACTCTGTCAATATCAACCTTAGGAAACTGTCGTTTACCGAACAATCCGGACTTAAACTAGACAATTTGAAATTGCATCTTATCGCTAACCACAAAATGGCAATACTCAAAGACTTCAGTCTAGAAATGCCACACACACATGTAGTGTTTGGTGATATCACTGCCACCTATCAATATCATAAAAACAAATTGGACTTGCCGTCTCTAAACTATAATGGCACAATTGGACTTTCATATTTTATGCCATCAGATATGGCATGCTTTTATCCTGCACTCTCCCAGACTAAAGGAAAAATATATCTGCAAAGTATTTTTTCCGGTTCCTGCACATCCGTTAAAATAAAGCGCATTAACATAAGAACAGACAACAACAGCCTGTTACTTTCTGCCAATGGATATGTGAAAAATTGGAAAGACAATATAAGTTGGTTTGCCCATATTAAGGAAATGCGAGCCAGCGCAGAGGGCATCCACTTCATTGCAGCCAATGCCGGAGAAAGGCTCAAAGT
>DMYZ01000025.1 GCA_003483565.1 Prevotella sp. | reverse complement strand
CAGAGCTATGCTTAGATTTGACTGTCCTCCTGTGACATTTAGTGTGGATGTTTTGTAACCTACGTAGGATACTTTGACAACAGCGGAAGGGGTGGCTTTAATAGTAAAATTACCGTCCAAGTCAGTAACAGCCGCAGCTTTGTCAGCCAAAAGGAAACTTGCACCGATAACAGGGTCGCCGTGTTCATCTTTTACATGTCCTGTAATTGCACTTTGTGCGAATGACAATGTGGCTGCTGAACTCATGAACATTACTAATAGAGTTTTCCTTAGATTTAGATTCATCATGCTCATTGTATTAGTTAGTTTATAATGTATATTTGATCTATTGTTTAGGTTTGAACAAAGATAGTTAAAAAAATAAACAAAAAAACGTGAAAAAGTGATTTTAAAACTGTAAATTTTGATTTTTATGTTGTAAAACATAAATTCAGTTCGTAGTCCGTAGTTTGTTACATACTGCTATATCGTTAATGGATGGGAAGTCGTTATTAATTTTACAGATTCTTGTGTCTCATTATAAAATGGTGTAATGAAAAATTCACAAGAACAGTTGGCATAACGAGCTTTTTCAGAACAGGAAGAACTGTCGCAGAGAATACATGAATTATAGCTTTTTTTTATAAATAAATGATTATCAGGATATTATATAGTGTAAATAGATTTTGCTTTGTAAAATGTATCTCTTCAGACTGCCTTTAGTGGCCTTTCGCATGGTATAAGGGCGTTAAAGGCAATGTGTTTCGATATAAAATGCAGTCAAGAAGAACATCAATGAAGATGAACAATATTATTCCTGGCAGACATATTGAATTTGATCTATGTTTCTGCCCATGTTTTTAGTTCTGGACAAGAGGATAAAAGAGGAAGATTTTTTTTAAAAAATATCTCAAAGAAGACCCTTTTTAATTTTGTATTTTTGATCATTATTTAGATAAGGTATCTGTTAGTGATATCAGAAAAAAGGTGTAAATTTGCATCATGAATTATATATGGATTGTCATTATCTTCCTTTTGCTGTTGGCCGGATTTGGTTATTCACTATGGCATATCTGGAATATCCTTCCTTTTCCTCTGCTTTTTAAGGGGATAGGTGTGGGCATTTTGGCTTTATGCTTTCTTGTGATGTTTTTCAATTTCTTTGTCGGACTTGACCGGTTGCCAATGGTATTATCGGAAATCTTGTATGAAGTCGGTTTTTCTTCAATTTTTATCATGCTCTATGTCGTGATACTTTTTGCGGTACTTGATTTAGGCAAAGTCTGTCATATTTTTCCTCGTTCGCTGCTTTACAATAGTGTAGGGGGGAGTATATTTATATTTATTATTATTTTCGGACTTTTCTTTTATGGTAATTTACATTACAATAAGAAGTACAGACAGCCGATTGCACTTGTTACATCAAAGAAATTGAATAAACCATTGAAGATTGTTATGCTGTCTGATCTGCATCTTGGTTATCATAATCGTAAGAGTGAATTTCGCCGTTGGGTCAACCTTATTAATAAAGAGACTCCGGATCTTATTCTTATTGGTGGTGATATTGTCGACGGAAGTATCCGTGCCCTTCGTGAACAAAAAATGGATAAGGAGTTCCTTCGCCTAAGAGCGCCCGTATATGCTTGTCTCGGCAATCATGAATATTACAGTGGTGAGTCTGAAGCCCGTCAATTTTATAAGGATGCGAAAATACATCTCCTGGTAGACTCTGTAGTAGAGACAGACGGAATTAATATTATCGGGCGTGATGACCGTACTAATATGCACCGTGCCTCCCTGGCTCAACTCTGTGCAAGAGTAAAAGATAAGACTCTTTACACGATTCTGCTGGATCATCAGCCTTATCATCTGGAGGAAGCGGAAGAAAGCCATATCGATTTTCAGTTGAGCGGACATACGCATTATGGACAGGTCTGGCCGATATCCTGGATAGAAAATGCAATCTATGAGGATGCTTACGGTCCATTTAAGAAGGGTAGAACACAATATTTTGTGACGAGTGGTATCGGTATCTGGGGTGGAAAGTTTCGGATTGGTACACGTTCAGAATACCTTGTTGTAACATTGTCGCATCAATGATAGTTAATACAGACTGGCTGGAAGAGGAATTCCGGCATTTCAATACTGCTTATTTCGACGGAGGCCTGCCTTTGCCGCTGATGGGAATAAGCCGCAGCAGGACCCGGCTTGGGTATTTTATGTGCAAGAGAGCCGGACGGTGGGGGCGGACAAAACTCTATGATTTTACGATCAAGCTGACTACCTATTATGATATGACGGAAAGGCAGGCACAGAATGTACTCTTGCATGAGATGATTCATTACAGCATTGCTTATACGGGACTTAAGGATACGGCACCTCATGGAGTTGTCTTCCGCGGACTGGCAGCCCGGCTGAATAAAGAGGGATGGAATATTCAGGCGATGACAACAACGAAAGGATGGAAGCTGTCTGCTGTTGCCGAGAAAAGAGTACAGCGCAAGCGGAATGCCGTATATCTTATTCTGGCTTTGGAAATGAGCAACAACAAGCGCTATCTGAGTGTTGTCAATCCGAAGTTTGCCAATGTTCTCGACAGACAGGTACGGAGAGTGAAAGAGGTAAAGAATTTTGGATGGTATTCAAGTATGGATACCTTTTTTGATACTTTTCCTGAAGTAAGGAGTTTGAGGGCAAGATATGTATCCCTGGACAAGTTTGAAGAAAAGCTGGGAGAGATGTCGCAAGTCTTTTTGTAGATGATGCTCAGATAGAGAGAATGAAAAAAATCCGGATTCTTTATGGAATCCGGATTTTTTGAATATAGTCTTTTA
>DMYZ01000113.1 GCA_003483565.1 Prevotella sp. | reverse complement strand
AATTCTACGATTGTATTCGTTACACCTAGGCGGTTAGCTTTGATTGGATTTAGCTTTACATCTGTGGTCAACAAGGGCTCATTGACATTGTTCCGAACAAGAATTAACTGATTGTCAGCCCGTAATACAGTAGTCAAACTGTCGGCTGTCTTTTTCAACAGAGCCCAGTTATCTCCACTTAAACGTATTTCTATAGAATTATCCTCGCTGCTATAGCTTAATTGTTTGAAACGAACATAAGCTCCAGGAAAAGCATTACAATATTTCATGCGATAATCTTTCAGAACCTCAACGGTAGCTTCGTTACTCTTTGTGTTAACGATGAACTGCGCATAGTTTTTACCACCAAATTGAGGAGCATAAGTAGTTTGAAAACGAGGGGATGCAATACCCTTGAAAGAGGCTACAGATAATACTCTGCTGTCTTTCTTCAAGATATGTTCCAAAGAATCAGCAACTTGCCCTGTCTTATCCAAAGGTGTACCAGTAGGAAGGTAAATCTCCACGGCAAACTGATTGCGATCAGCATTAGGCATCATTTTTTGTGGAAGGTTCATAAGGAGAATGACACCTATAATAACAGATACTACTGCAATACCCATAACCTTGTATGGATGTTTGAAACATATATCGATAATCCTATTGTAAAAACTTTGCATTAAATTCAGGAAAGAGAATGCTGGCTTTCCTTTTTTATTCAATTTTTGTTTAATTGGTTTGCGAATAAAATAGAATTGAAGGAATGGAACTATAAGCTCTGCTACCAGTAAAGATATCATCAGCACTATAGTTATGGCCCATGGAAATAGAAGTAAAAAGTCATGGAACATCCCTGTCAAGGTTAGGAGCAACGGGAAGAATGTGACTGAGATAGCTAGTGTAGCGGAAAAAATAGACCTGAAGAAATGGGTCGCGCTCTTGATACTTGCTTCCCATCTACCCATTCCGCTTGCTAATAATTCCACATAATTATCAATAATAACAATGGAGTTGTCGACGATCATACCTAAGGTACAGATCAATGCCGCCAGCGTTACTGTATTCAGCTCTATACCAAATGCATAAAAAAGCCCAAGCGATATAAAAATAGTAATGGGGATTGTACTTGCTGAGACCAAAGCGACTCGCATCGGCAGGAGCAACATTACAACAACAACGACAGCTATGACTGCAATGAGTAATTCTTCAAGGAAATCAATAACCGAGTCGTTTACAACCTTGCTCTGGTCTGTGATGGTATAGATGGAAACATCCTTTGGCAAAGTCTGTTGGAAATCAGCAATAGATTTTTTCACATCATTCCCCATATTGACGATATTTCTACCTTTCTTTATTTCAACACTTAATACAAGACATTTCTTGCCGTTATTAGTTACATAGCTGGAAGGCTGTGCATATTCACGCTTTACAGTCGCTATGTCCTTGACACGAACAACATGGCCATCTAAGCCGGAATAAACCACGGTCTGTTCGACATCATTGACCATATTGAGAGAAGCATCAACATGGATAGGAGCTTCATAAGAAGCAGTATTCTGAGTTCCAGCGGTGGTATTAAATCCTTTGGCCATTAAAGCAGAAGTTACTAGTCCTTGTCCAATACCGTATTGAGAGAGTTTCTTGCTGTCGACATAAATACCGATCTGTTCCTGTTGACCACCTGTGACTTGAAGTCTGCCTACACTTTCTATATTTCTTAGACGCTCTTTTAGATCATCCATATAGTTATTAAGTTCACGATAAGTCTTCTCCTTGCTTTCCATTGTGATCAGCAAGGAAGAGGCATCGCCGAAATCATCCTGTACCATTGTTGCAAGGACTCCACTAGGAAGAGAGGAAGACTTAAACTGCTGCAGGCCAAGTTTGAAACGGCTCCAGAAATTTTCTTTGTCAGTCGTGTTTATATCATCATTGAGCTCTATTTCAATGATGCTCACTCCATTACGGCTGAAAGACTTCGTCTTGGCTTTCTTTACCTCTTTATAGGTAAAAATATAGTTTTCCAGTGGTTTGGTTACTTGTTCTTCTATTTCGCTTGATGATGCTCCAGGATAGACTGCAGCTACAACTCCCTGACGGATAGTAAAGTCAGGAAATTCGTTCTTATTCATCTTGACGAGGGAGTAGATACCGAAACTTATAAGTACACACGTAATAAAAATTACGATAGACCGATAATGCATCGCCCACTCTACAATATTTCTTTTTTTATTTTCCATATCTCTTCACTTTCATCTCGTCGATTATTCTTTTACTTTCATACCGTCACTGACCTTTTGTTGGCCTTCAATGATAACTTTATCCCCAATTTGCAGGCCACTTCTAATAATAACATTCTCACCTACGTTGTCCCCAAGAACAACATTAACTTTTTTAGCTTTTCCGTTTTGGACAATCCATACGAAAGGTGTATTATCAAAAGCAATCTGAATAATATCGGCAGGAAGCATCATTCCATCAGCTTGCTGGCCTGTAGCCATATACACATCGCAGACCATCCCCGGAAGAAGTTTATGACCAGGATTATTTACTACAGCCTTAACGGAGTAAGAATGAGATATAGGATCCGCAGATACACTTTTCTCACTGATTTTTCCAAAGAAGGTTTCGTCACCAAGTGAAGAAACTTTAAACATTATTTTTTGTCCAATATAAATCTTATTGATCTCTTCCTCAGGAATACTTATATTGACTTTTACCTGATCAATTTTAACTAATTGTATAATGCTTTCACCAGGAATAACATTCTGTCCAATGTCTGCATTTTTACGGGCTACATAGCCACTGAATGGAGCTGTAAGGCGAGTGTCAGCTAATCCTTTGTGAGCAATATTTTCAGAGGCAAGGGCCTGATTCAGCATTTGCTGGGCTTCAGAAACCTTAGTCTCCACTTCAACCCATTTAATTTCGGGTAATGAACCATTATCATGCAGCAGTTTCATACGATGATAGGCATCATGAGCTTGTTTTAATTGTGCGCGGGCTTGTGCAACGGTCGCATTTGCTATTGCTACTCCATTGGAAGGGTCCTGAGCATCCAAAACGCCAATTAACTGACCAGCTCTTACATTCTGTCCTTCCTGAACATTCAAGACTTTGATTGTTCCGGCATTAGCGAAACTTAAAGAGGTGCCTGTCATTTCCTCTATGGTACCGGCATAATTCTCTTCTCCTGTAACGCTGGATGCATTAACTGCTACCGTTTTCACTTTAATGATGTTTGGTTCATTTTGTTTTTTAGGGCTGCATCCTATCACAAGGATAGTTAAGGAAGCCAATACTATTTGCAATTTCATCTTATTCATAAGTTGATGTATTCTGTTTCTGTGGACAAAAGTACATAACGATATTCTATTTAAGACATTCTTAAAAGGAATAATAATGTTCTATTGTGGAATATGTTCGTTAATAAGATAAAATATTCTCATTTAAGACATTCTATTTGGGATAAAATCTTTAATTTTGCAATTAAAATAAGAACAGATGAAAGATAGAATATCTATAGAGGAAAACATAAAGGAGACTCTTCAAGATGAAAGCAATGAAGATTCTGGCCTTAATTATTCAGATGAGGACCTAATGATAATGGACAGTGCCAAAATGCTTGGTACACAGGATCGCATGCGTATTAATATGAATGTTATTGCGATATGTACTAAAGGAAAGTTTCAGGCATCTTTAAATAGTGAGCCGATTGAAACAGAATATGGAGATGTCATTATTTGTTCTCCTGAAGCTCAGCTTACTAATATTATGATTTCAACTGATTTTGAATATGTTGCACTGTGTATAACTAATCGTGCCCTACAACAGTCTTTGCGTTCTTATATTAATGTGTGGAATCAGGTTGTTTATGTTCAAAAACGGAACATTGTTCATTTGACCCAACAAGAACTTGATATATATCCCAAAATATATGAGCTTATTCGCTCTGTATTGAAGCAGAAGCATGATAATATTGATATGGAATATTGGCAGGAGATGATAAAGGGCTTGGTTAGTACTACTCTTATAGGACTCTGCGGGTTTATCAAGCAATATACTAAGAACAGTCAAGTAAAGACAAAACAAAATGTATCGTTGTTCAATCAATTTTTGGAATTACTTCAGACAACAAAAGTTAAACACCGTACTGTGGCCTATTATGCTTCCAAGTTGTTTATTTCTACTAAATATCTTACAGTTATCTGTACAAAAAATTCAGGTAAAACAGCTAATGATTGGATTCAAGAATATACTTTGAGTGATATTACTTATTTTTTGCGTGAAACAAATCTGACCATTAAGGAGATTAGTAATAAATTAGGGTTTCCAAATACAAGTTTTTTTGGAAAGTATGTGAAGGATCATTTCCATTGCACTCCTCTAGAGTATAGACAAAATAAATAGCTAGTTATATCCTAGAATATTTTAAATTGAGAGATTGGTAATACATTCGA
>DMYZ01000111.1 GCA_003483565.1 Prevotella sp. | reverse complement strand
CGGATGTTTTGTTTCCTTTCTCACACAAGTAGGAAACCAGCCGAAGAGAAAGATTGCAGTGGATGATTGTCGTGGCTTTGCTCTGTGTGATGCTTATGCGCCTTTTATATTCATTAATAATGCAGACAGCAATACTGCTCAGGTATTCACTTTGTTTCATGAGTTCGCTCATTTGCTGCTTGGGCAAAGTGCCGGCGACGGTAACGGGAATTCTGAGGATAATGAGGTAGAGAAATTTTGCGATGAAGTTGCCGGTAATCTGCTGGTTGACGGCAAACTTTTGTGTCATCAGTGGTCCCATTATTCTAAAGATTGTGTCAGACTCGGTCATAAATTTCGTGTCAGTCCCCTTGTGATAGCTTATCGGGCTTTAGAAAATACACTTATTACGGAAGATGAATATTGGATGTATTATCGTATTTACAATAAAAAACCTATTCCGGAAAAACAGCGAAGTAATGGTGGAGACAGCTATAGAACGGCAGTTAAGCGTTTGGGGTATAGTTTCCTTATTTATATTCGTAATGCAGTAAAAAGCAATCGTCTGCTTTACAGTGATGCTTATGCCTTGACAGGATACCATGGTGATATGTTTGAAAGACTAATTGGTAACAGAAGAAACAAGTGCAAGGGATAGTAAGAAAGATATTAAATTGCCTGATGTGTGTACGCATTTTGGAGTGCGGCCTATCCATTTTATGGATATGTTGAGAGAGATGGGAGTGACATATTGAAAATGCTAACATTAATTGGTAATATCACTGTATCGGTACCATCATGATGAAGTTAGTCCTCCCTAAAAATCGGACAGCATATCTTTACCGTTAGTATGTTTAATAGGCAATACTAATTTGAACTGTTATAAAAAATAAGCAGCAACTTTCCTTTAAAAAGTAGGGCAGTGTACGACTATCGTACACTGCCCTAATATTATTAAATCGTACTCAATTTGAATGCTTCATTATATGGAATGAGATCGTCGAAGTCGTGATATTCTTTCCATGTATCCTCTTTGTGACTCATCGCTGATATTTCTGCTGAAGACATATCTTTGAATTTATCAACAACAATATTCAGTATTCCAATTTCTTGTGGAGTGAGTTCTTCTAAATCTGGTTGCTCTGAAGTATACAATTCTGTTCCACAGACACCTGAATTAAACTCAACTAATTCTGATTCCACGCCATCAATTAAACTATACACCCGATCCCATCTTAATGGCACTGGACCATATTGTATTGCCTTGTAAGATAAACCGGTAATGCCTTTACCATACGTTTTATAGGATAAGAAATCTGCATAGAAAAGCATTTTGTTCATCTTTGTGTTGAAGACTCTACCACATTTGTCCAACAGAAAGAGAATTGTGCTTCTTAATTTATCATACGACTGTGTGGCATATCCGTTGCACAAGCCTCGTGATGATGTGGAGAAAATCATCTTTTCTTCTATCTTATGATCATTCATTGAGACTTTATGCAAAGCTGTAAGAATTTTTTCGTAGTCTTTAATGTCAAACTGATTTTTGGCATTTTCAACGAATGTACGAAAGACTTCCGGATTCTTGATTAAATTCAATATCTTTCCATTAGCCTCACTTGGAATATCGCCATTTTCGTATAGGCGATATTGATTATCTCCGAAACCAAGGATCTTTGACATTTTAGATGCAGACAAGTCATACATCCTTCTTGTTTTCTTTATTTCATCAGGAAACGGTATTCCGTATTTCACCCTATATTGATTATAGACTTGAGAAAGATTTGCAGTGTCAATTTCTGTTGTCGTAAATCTTTCCTTCGTATCTTCACATAAGTAATATGATGAAATATACTGGAACTTCTCTTTGCGGAATTCCAATTCTGCTTTTTCTGTTTTAAGTATAGCGTTTCCTCCTGTGAATGGACTTTTCATTGTTTTAATCTTTAAATGGGTATGTCATTTTATGTTCAGCGATATGGAATGAGATACAAATGGTTTGACTATTCTCTAATCCTAACGATATTTTTATATATACCTCATGTCCTTTAATATCTTTACCAAAGACCCACATGTCTCCTA
The DNA here is from genome assembly GCA_003483565.1 of Prevotella sp. Lineage (GTDB taxonomy): Bacteria > Bacteroidota > Bacteroidia > Bacteroidales > Bacteroidaceae > Prevotella. The sequence continues at coordinate 2,809 of DMYZ01000111.1, read as the reverse complement.
ATTTGTTTAATGCATCAACAATAGGCCCTTGAGAGTAATCTTTAACTTTCAATTCTTTTATTACGGTTTCTCTATAGATTGGTGTTATTTCCAATTCTGCCAAAGTTTTGATATTCTTTCCTCTATCATCTCTGAATATTATATTAAAGATCTTTAGTTTTTGATGAAACTGTTTAAGGAAGTTCTCCACTTCACATTTTTCTATCATATTTGATTATTTTCTGCAAAGGTACTAATAAAGTTGAATAGTTTGAATTTTTATTGCTAATATTTAACTTTAAAGTTTGTTTTCTTGTGTGCCGTAATAGAATGTTGTCTGAACAAAAGTTCTATCTTTATACATATCGAATCACTATTTGTGCTGTGTTATAGTTATGCTCCAGCAGAAAAAATGCAGCCGTGTGCATTTGCTTCTTTTATCGTTCCAGCATCCATTTCCATGCCGGTATGACTTTAATCAGCCTGCCATTATCAGGGATTGAATCTTCCTGACTTAACGTTATGATGGTGAGGTCGTCACACCCTGTATATTTACTGGCTTCCAATAGTCCTGCAATCTCTCGATTCTTATTAGAGCCGTTAAGCTCCGTCGTTACTTGGATCAGGCGCGAGATGACATTCCCTGACTGAATGACAAAATCACATTCGTTTTTTTCTTTATAATAATATATCTTTTCCCCTGTTTTTAGATATCGTCTGAGATACAGGAATACGGAATTTTCAAACAGTTTGCCTTCATCTTCACTCTGGGGCATAAGTACGGCTGACCTGAGACCATTATCTATAAGGTAATATTTTGACAGACTGCTTGTTTCCTTAATCATTGAGCCGCTGAATTTCGGAACTTTGAAAAACAAGAATATGGAGCATGCATAGTCCATGATCAGATAAAGGGATTCCTTGCTTATTCTGAGTCCTTGTGACTTGAGGTCATTATAGATAGCGTTTACGGATGTCGGCTTGGACAGATTCAGCATCACACGTTTAAGAAGATACCTTATCACCATTGAATTTGACAGATTGTAGTGTTCCACCAGATCCCGGAACAGCATCGTATTGAAGTAGTTCTGTAGTTCTTTATATCTGATGGAATCATCCTCTTCCAATACAATCTGTGGAAAAGCGCTCCCGCTGTTGTATTTCTTAAAGGCAGCCAGCAGTTTCGCCCTTCCACTTTCCGTGAACCTGTTGGCTTTGACATTGGTAAAATCACAGAATTCTCTGAATGATAAAGGAAACTCCTCATATTCTATGGGCCAGCCCCTTAAAACGGATGACAATTCTGTAGACAGCATCTTGGAGTTACTGCCTGATATGAAAATATTCTTACAGTAACTCTTGTAAAGTCTCAGAATGAATAAATCCCAGTTTTCAACAAGCTGGATCTCATCAAAAAACATATACACACTACTGATATCTATGTCGGGATACATTTCCATATAAGCCTGTATGACCGTATCCAGATCTTTTGTCTTTAAATCATATATACGTTCATCATCGAAACTGAGCCAGAGAATCCTATTCTTTTCGACACCTCTATCTATCAATTCGTTGATAGCCAGCATCAGCAATGAAGACTTGCCGCATCTTCTGACACCGGGAACAGTTATAATCTTCCGGCTGTCGACCGGAAGTCTCTGATCACGGGGGAGAAGTTTAAACGGCATTTCTTCCTGTTTCATCGCTATAAGAGACTGTAGTACTTCCTTTAATCCCATACGTGTATTTTATTAGTATCGTTCGCAAATATAACAAAACTTTCCGTTATAAAAGGAAATATTCCGGAAAAATATCTTTTTATAAAATAATTACTTCATTAGTTCAGTCATGAGTGCATCCACACTGTTATAAGTATCTTTTTTACTTTTATCTTCAGATAAAACTTCGGATTTGTGATTGTATCCTCTATTTTGGAACAAATATTGTTAATTATATTCTCAATTTTGAAACAATTGATTATCTTCGCAGTATAAATCTTAAGTTTTCTCGATTTTGTTTGAATGACAGATTATGGCATAAAGTGGAAATTTCTTGAGAATGTTGTTGATATAGGCATCAGGGTTGGGGCTGGTTCATACTCTGTGGATGATGTTCAAACCAAACTGTTAAGATTTAGAAAAACGCACAGACAATGCTGCGAGGGGGCAGAGTGAGATTATATATTTATAAGTTATGAAAAAAAACAAAGAGATTCTTCGGGATGTTTTCTGGCGAAGAGCAATAGTTTGCTTCAGTTTTTTTATTTTTATATCCACAATATCGTTTGCCCAGACTGCAAAGAAAAAAAATCATGTTCATACAGCAGATCTCTTCGGCAAGGTGAAAGATAGTTTTACCAGGGCTGATCTTCAGCCGTTTGTTACATTGATGAAGGCGGATTCAACGGTTATTGACACCGTGACGTCGGAACCTCCTATGGGAAATTATTCCAATGGAGGATATTATTTTTCACATGAACCTGTTGAGGTGGGAAAGTATATTGTAAAGGCGGTGTTGAATGGCTATAATGATGCATATCTCGATTATTATATCAAATATATAGGGAGAAATGTCTTGTTCTCCTTTCCTCTTATCAAAATGCGGAAAAAAATAGATTCTGAAGTTCATGAACTTGATGAGGTGAAAGTTAAGGCTACACTGGTAAAGCTGGTACATAAAGGAGATACACTGGTATATAATGCAGAGGCATTTAAAGTTCCCCAGGGAAGTATGCTTGACGGACTTATCCGGCAACTACCCGGAGCTGTTCTCAAAGATGACGGGGAAATATTTGTGAACGGAAGAAAGATTGATAATCTGACTCTTAACG
>DMYZ01000232.1 GCA_003483565.1 Prevotella sp. | reverse complement strand
TAAATTATTGTTTTAATCCGATTATAAAACATACTGACCTTACGTTCACAGTTGAACGGCCGTATGGATCATTCAGCAAAGTGGCTGTCGATGGTATACCGGCCATCATTCCGATAAGCAATCAGTCTTCTTCTTTCATTTTGCGATAATTTTAAATTGATTCGCAAAATAGATTATTTATACAAGACGTCGGTTTTGACGGTTTACACATAGACGTTTCGTTTTATAAAATGGATTTAGAATTTATTTTTTCTTCGGATTAATATTGAATCTCCATGCCAGAGAGAGCATTAGGTAACGTGGTATGCTGTTATACCAGGACTCTGTACGTCCCTGAGCATTGACGGCATACTGTGTAGAAGAAAGCTGATGAAGAATATCAAATCCCTGAAGCTTAACAAGTATCTTTCCTCTAAATAAGCTGCGAGTAAATTGCGCGTTCCATATCCAATCCGTTGTATTCATCTCACGTTGCTGATAACCACGACGGGCAAACATTGTAAAATCTGTCGTAAGTTGTAATTTCCAAGGTAATAGCAGCTGAGTGTTGATGCCGATATGGTAGTCTCCTGCATTGATATTGGAAAAATTGGCTCGGCAGCTATGAATGAGATAATAGTTGCCCTCAGCATGAAGAGAGCACTCAAACTGATCATTCGGGCGATAATTCAATTTTACGATATCGTTCACATGCACATTAGTAACTGTACTGCGCTGACTTTCTGTAGAATTTTCAACGGTTGCCATATCTACATTGTGTTCAATGTTCAATGTTGTCTGGTTATCAATAGTCAGGTTTCCCGACTGATTGATGGCGTGCATCTGGTTCATATCAACATTCACTTTCCAATTCCCATCAACACTGACAGGTTGAACTGTTGAGATACCTGTTTGTGCATTAAATATTGTACTATAGGCAAGGTCGTTATCCGTCAGATGAAATCCAATATGATAAGATATGATGTCATGGCTTCCGCCTTCATGACTGACTGAATAATTAAGATCGTAATCATGCTGCATATTCTGATAGGGATTACCGAGTATAATATAAAGTGGGTTGGAATTGTCACGATAGTCAACCATAGTTGTCAAATCTGGTATCATTGAAGTCATCTTTATTGCAATTTCCTTCAACCATTTTTTACCATATCGCAAATTTAAATTTGGTTCAAAGAAAAAATGTTCACGCGAAACATCATGACGGCCATTACGTTCATAATACATATTTTTATGGACCAAACGTAAGGGTAGATTTACAACAATATAACCTTTCTTGAAATTATAGACCGTACGAATCATAAATTTATGTTCATTTTGGTATTCATGATAACGGTAACTGTTTAATTTGTCAAATACCGATGCCAATGCTTCCGCAGTAGAAGGCAGTATACTGTAGCGTGTGCTATCAATACCATCAAGTTTGTCAAGTCGATAAAGCAAGTTATCAGCCTTATTATTGTTATAAAAATAAGAATAGCCAGGATTCACATCTAGTGATGGAGTTACTGCATAGTCATAGCTTGCCCCTGTATTGAATTCGAATTGTTGATTCAGCTTATTGATATAATTGTTGCGAAAATCCCGGGGGTACGTGTTGTTAGTATATTGCACATCGTTAACGTTAAATTCATCATAAGTATTTCGATTATAATTAAAATGAATATTCCAGCACAGCATATCGGCAATAATGTCGATGGCATTTTCATTCTTGAATGACAAGGAAAAGTCATGGCTGTTGAGAGTAGTCCCCTCCATAACATGATTGAGCACTGACATTGAATCTGATGTAGACGCCGTTGACTGTCCTAATCCATGGTTGTGTATATACTTGAGCATAAGATCATTGGCTATGTTGTATTTTTTCTTTTGCAGATAGAAGGAGTTTTTCGAATTCCATGTAGTCGTCTTCACAATATTATCTGATTGCCTGTGAACGAAAGAGTCACCTCCTGGTAAAAATGTTTGTGAATTTGATGTGCTCTGATTGTCACCATCAGTATGCATAAAAGTATTTTCAGATGCCACCCATGATTCTTCGTTTCCGAGGAAATGAATATAGCTTAATCCAGCCTCTTTTGTTGTAAGCAACCCGTATGGCACATCCTGTGGTTTCCATTCGCCATTCAGTTCGGCATGCTGATTATCGTTGAGGTTATTCATATTAGCATAGAATAGCGTCCGGTCTACGTCTGTAAAAAGGATACCAAGAGCCTTTGCCCTATAACGATTTTTCGTACCAAGTCCCGTTTCGAGGTTTTCAATATATCCCTTGCTGTACTCTTTCTTTAGACTGACATTCATCACATAGCTATCATCCCCCATATTTTTACTACGTAATCGGGACATCGCGCCTTCTTTATGATAAACCTTTATCCTACTCACAGTATAGGCAGGGAGATTTTCGAGAGCAATTTTCGGATTACCACTGAAAAAATCTTTGCCATTAACTAACAGACTTTGGATATATTTACCATTAACAAATATCTGACCGTTTTTGTTTAGTTTTGCACCCGGCAGGTGGGTTATAAGTTCATCAAGCATACTTCCTTCAGCAAGATTAAAGGCATCAGCATTGTAAATTATAGTATCTCCCTGCATGATCATTTTTACTTTTGTAGCCTTAGCAACGACCTCTGGTAAATCATTACTTATCTTTGTCAAATATATCTTGGAAGGGAAAAGCGTACTTTGGCGATTGCTGCGTAAGTTAAATTCTGTATAGCCGGCATTGTAGCCTTTGCATTCCGCCTTAATGATATAACGTCCTACCTTGTGAACCATTAGTTGATATAATCCAGCATCCATCTCACCAGATCTTGCCCAACCACTGTCTATGATCATGCTATCTTCAGTCATCAGCTTTACAAAGATACTCGGCATTCCCAGTCCTGTCATATTGTCCACAACTCTGCCTTGTACAACATGATTATACGTCTTAGCCTGTATTTTCGAGAATGAGAGTATTAAAATACTGAATAATATGAATCTTTTGATTATATTTTTATTCATTTTTTTACTCTTTTGAAGATAACTAAATTTCTTTTCTTATTTAATTTCAAGCCATCAGCCTACCCTGTATTGCATAAATCAAAATTTTGTAGAGGAATCTTCAACTTCTCCGAGATTTTAGTAAATTATTTGCAGATATTCGTAGATTTCTTCAATATTTTCGAAGAAGTTTTTCACAGTACCACTATTTCCACAGAAAAGATAACATTTCTGTCCCATGAATACAGGGCACACACTGTTTTTCACGAAATTGTTATCAATGCGGTATTTTTCATTCAGTGTATAGCGAGACTACAAATAGATATAACCGTTGTGGATCGGTGGATATCATCCTTTTTCCAACTGACAATACAAATATAAGAGTAAATTCTATAACGTCACGATATTTAATGTTTTTTACCAGAACTGTTTATTGTCACTTGATCTATACTTATAGCACTAACATCCGTACAATCTGCATCATTACCATTAAAGAGAACATAATTCACACCCCCTTTATGTAAAGAACTCTCAAAGCAAATACCATCAGCTTTATTGATTTTACAAAGTTCACATATAAATTGAGTCGGAACATATTCTAATTCAGTATCATATCTAGTTAATGGCTTTGACAAATCCTTTGCAATCTCCCTTAAAAACAACTTTCGCTTTATTATTTTAACAATATCACCATCATGAGACGATACATAAAGGCTTACTTTAGTGGCAAAATTAACTATATCAAGATCCTTATTCGTAGTAAATTCTCCAATGCTGACTCTATCCATATACCTTGCCCTTACTTCATAGAAAGTCGTGTCTCTGTCAGAACAAAGGTACAGATAAGAAATTCCAATAGGATTAGCTCTTCCTGAAGAATTTTTTTCAGGTGGAGGACATCCCATATCTTTTTTCTGATAATAAGCTTTTCTGTCAGGTAGCACCCTACTTCGATAAAATTTCCGACCCTTTACAACATGTTCATCTGGAATTATAAAGTCTGCTAAATACGGATCTGACGGATATAGCCTACCTAAATCTGTAAAATACCTGCTTTTATTCTGTAAATTATATTTTATCTTGTCCCATAAAGCTATAATATCCAAAATATCATTTATATAAGATACATGCTCTGGATTAAGACCAGGTTTATATTTTATAATACAGAAACGCATTATTTTCTCTGCGTCATTTGTTGAGTTGAAAAGATTCCAATCACGCTGTATAATATCAGTCAAAGATACCTTGCTTGTCGGGCATTCTTGATATACAGAAAGTAAATCAGAGAAAAAATCAGAAAAGAAATCTATATCAAGTACTTTTGTCTCTACACCGCTGCATTCACAAATACCATTATGGCCTACAGTGTCTATTACATTCTTTATTTCTTCATCATTAAAACACAAAGCACTAATGTTCATTTCTTTCTCCTAATATACTTGATATCAATTCCAAATGATGTTTAACAGATATTTTTTTAATCATACCTAACCCCGGATATTTTCCACGGTTTATGTAACTATTTAATTCTGCAATAGCCTCACCTCTATAATAATCAGGATGCCCGGAGAAAAACTCAATTACCTTACGGCCTGCTTCAGCAAATTTCCCTTGAATATTTTCTTGAGTTTCATTTGTATCAGATACAAAATGCCTTATATAAATAATATCTTCTTCACCTTTAAAGGTTATATGAATTGCAATAGCATAAGGCATCATTCCGCCTTCAACAAAATTTTTAGGCAATGTAGTGTAATCAGAAAAGCCAATAAAATGGTCTTCATGATAATAAAAAGGTTCTTCAGTAAATTGTTCTTCCTGCATTAATGCATAATCAACATTTCTTCTCTGGCTATTAAATTTTTCATCCAAGCGTATGACAGGAATACCAATTTGATTTAAAATATTTCTTGAAGCCCTTACCTCTACAGCACCATTGGCAACAGCAAAGATTCTCTCTTTTTCTGAAGTTAAAAATTCTTCCAAATGATCATCTTGTACAAAGTCAATCCCATCTTTAAAGATTATAACAACATTTTCCAAATCGTTCTTTGAAATGAAATCTCTAA
>DMYZ01000014.1 GCA_003483565.1 Prevotella sp. | reverse complement strand
AGCTGCAATCACCATCATTAATAAAATTGCCATAAAGCACTGTAAAACTACTATCATACATTTTGAAGATATAAAACATACATTACATGGTTTTAAGTGTGAAAGGGAATGCATAGCAGAATTGTATTTGCAATTACAAATACAACGCTATGCATTCTAAATGAAATGAAAACGATGATTGTAACAAGACCTTAACTCTCTAATTAATATTATGACCATTATTTCTTTGATTTCTTCAGCAAAAGCATCAATGGTAACGAGATGATACAGATTACTGCTAGAAAACGGAACGATGCCAGATAGCTCAATAAAGATGACTGTTGCATCATCTCACCATCAAAAATTTTATAGCAAATCATTCTGGCCGCATCCGCATTATATCCCATGCCATGAAGGATACTCGTAAGTCCCGTCATCACATTGTTGCTGTTCATAGAATAGTCTGTAATATTTGAAGTCAACAAAGAAGAATAAGAAGCCTGCGCATCACTGATACGCGTACCGATGACAGCCAGGCCGATAGCACCACCAAGTTGTTTTGCCATGTTGGTAAGTCCGGTGGCCTGTCCCAGGTCTGCTCCGGTAAAACCTTCCAGCGCCATCATCAATACCGGCATCATAAAGAGTCCTATTCCCAATCCTCTGAACAGTAACGGGAAAAATAATCCCCACCAGGAAGAATCGGGCGACTGGAAACACATCCAGGCACCAAAGATAAAAGTGCACAGGAAACCACTGATCATCAAGGTTCGAGGAGTGTATCCGCAAGACAACGCCTTTTTACATATCCCCATTCCTACAATAGACATGAAAGCTCCGGGAACCAGAGAGAAACCACTGAGTGTCGTCGTCCATCCCAGATTGATCTGCGCCATCAGCGGGAAAGCATAAATAGCAATATACAGTAACATTCCCATAATGCCATTGAAGAATATACCTAAGGACAAATTTCGATGCCTCAACAGTCTTATATTTACAGCAGGGGCCTTTATCTTTGTTTCTCTTATTACAAATGCAACAATTCCCATAACAGCAAACACACTGAATAGCACGATATTATTACTGTCAAACCAGCTCTTCGAATTACCTTCTTCCAGGACATACTGCAGGCAACCCACTCCGACTGCAAGGAAAAGAATTCCCCACCAGTCTATATTATGCCGTAAATCCTTATCTTTTTCATTGGGCACGACCAGCCATGAAGCGAAAGCAGCAAACAGCCCCAACGGGACATTAATAAAAAATATCCAATGCCAGGAATAATTATCTGTAATCAAACCTCCTATCATCGGTCCTAAAGCAGGACCAGTAGCGACACCAATACCATATATCATCGTTGCTACATTTAATTTTTCCGGCGGAAAAGACGTTGTCAATATGGTTTGAGACTGTGCCATCAAAGCACCTCCGCCCAGCCCCTGAATACTTCTCCATACTATCAACTGCCACAATTCTGTTGAATTTCCGCACATAAAAGAAGCAAAAGTAAAGATAAGTATTGAGATTGTGAAATACTTTTTCTCGCCGATAAGCTGTGCCAACATACCGCTAAGCGGGATGATAATGACATTGGATATGGCATAAGCGGTAACGACCCAGGCCACATCAGTCGTTGAAGCCCCCACACTTCCGGCAATATGGCGCAAGCAGACATTGACGACTGTTGTATCAATAAGTTCCAGCAGGGAGGCTGTGATGCAGGTGATCACGATCACTGTCCTCGTTATCCCGTCAGGATATTTTTTCTTTTCTAAAGCAACAGCATTCTCCATTTTCATTTTGTCTTTACTGATACTACAACATTCATTCCCGGCAACAGTTCTCTTGAGTCATTCCACTTTTCTAATCTGATGCGTACCGGTATTCTCTGAGTTACCTTGATAAAATTTCCCGTAGCATTCTCTGCAGGAAGTATTGAGAACTTCGCCCCTGTAGCTCCGCACAAGCTCTCCACCTTTCCTTTTATGCGTAATCCGGGATAGGCATCTACGGTAATGACAGCCTGTTGTCCAGGCCGGAGATTCTCCAGCTGAGTCTCCTTATAATTTGCCGTGACCCAGATATCCGAAAGACTGATCATTGAGGCCAAAGCCATACCAGAAGGGACAAACTGTCCGGCCTCTACACTTTTTTTGGAAACGATACCGTCACAGGGCGCAAGGACAAAGGCATGATGATACTGATCTTCCGCCAAAGTCAGTTGGGCCCGCGCACTCTCGATATGAGACAAAGCCTGGCGTGCCTGAATACTATGTATTGCCGTCTGTGACCGGTTATTGGAAATTTGCGCACGGGAAGCGTCAAACTGTTTCCGGGCTGCCTCCAGCTGAGCCGACGCAATTTGATAGGCCGTTTTCATATTATCCAGCGTCTGCTCTGTAGCCGCTCCACCCTTATTCATCCTCAGGAACCGGTAATATTCTTTTTCTGCCTGCCGGGCATGGGCCTCTGCTGCAGAGATATTATCCATCGCCGATCCTGAATTTGCGACTGACATCAACACCGTATACTCTGAGGCCGACACTGAAGTCCTGCAAGACTGCAATTCTGCTTGTGCAGCAAGGACTTTAGCCCTGGCATCGTCGATCTGAGCCTTCAATTGAACAGTATCATAAATGACAAGGGTATCTCCCTTTCTGACCTTTTCATTATCGGAAAAGCGAATCTGATCCACATAACCGGTCACCATGGTACGGACAGGAATAATATTTCCGTCAACCTGCGCGTCATCCGTAGTCTCGCTGCACCAGGCATGATAGCCCGTCTTTATGCCGAAGAGCACGACAGCCAATCCCAACATACTGCCGACATATATCACCTTTTTAGAAATTTTTCTTTTTGAAGACTCACTCTCTTCCAACTTGCTATTTTTCATTATCCTGTTTGATTAATATTACATTTCCTTATTTTCTTACTGCTCTTCATTATTCTTATTCAACAATGTCTTCATCCTTGCTCTGTCCATGGACAGTTCTATCCGGTGAATTGACTTATTGATCATAGCCTGACTCACATCATTAAGCTTGATCATATAATCCGTCAACATTATGGAACCATTCTTCAACTGCACGGCAGCAACATCCTTTACGTTAAGGCGAATCGCGACTACACGATCATCACTATCCAGCAGTCTACGGTTTTTTGCCTGATCAATTGCCAGGTTTTTAATCTGCTTGTCCATATTGATTTCGAAAAGCGACTGCTCATTTTTAATCAAGTCCCTATTGATTCTTTCAATCTTCTTCTTATGTACATTATCGTATAAAGAAGCTATATTCCATTTCAAAGAAATTCCAACCAGTCCAGAATAATGTGAAGAATAGTCCATCACGTTCAATCCCGGCCGACCATAATAACCATTAGCAAAAAATGACAGTTGAGGTATGAACTCTTGATTCAATTTCTTTTCTGATAACTCTGAGTTCAAGATCTGACTGCCGAAAATCTGATAATCCGGTCTTCCGGTATAATCCATCGCAACAACAGCAGTATCCTTCGGAAATCCCAATACCGTTGTAGTATCAAGATCCAGACGGGTAAAAGAAGAGAGCTGAACAAAATCCTGGCACAACTGCATGCGTAGGGAAGTCTCCTGCTGTTGCAATTGAATCAAGTCGGCATCGATCTCCTGCGAACTGGTTTTCAACGCAATACCATTTTGGACAGCCATACAGATATCCTTTTTTCTCAACTCCAGATCTTTTTGCTGATATTTTATTATCTTGATCTGCTCCCTGTTAAGCAATATTGATTCAAAAACATGATCAATATTATCCTCTATCTGCAACATGGACGATTTGATCTGATAAGACTTAATATCTCCCTGAGTTCTGGCGAGCTGTTTTTCCGTACGGTTTAATCCTCCGTCATAAAGCAGTTGGGATAGACTGACTGTTCCCTGATACTGCCATTTCTCTCCACCTTCGATATTCAATCCGAAGTTCTGTGCCACACTTCCAGGAATCTTCAAAGAAGATATTTCAGACTGATAACTTGTCTTTCCTGTAACAGACACCTGAGGAAGCCATTCCACTCCTAAATCTTTCACAGATTCCCTTCTTTCTGATTCATTCAAATCCAACTGGCTGGCATAAGGATAATTGACATAAGCAGCATATATCAATTTGTCCAATGTATAATGAGTTCCCTCCTGTGAAAAAGAAGACAGAGAACATCCAGTAACAAACAACAGCAATAATCCCAATACCTTTATACCTTTATAAGAAATACATGATTTCATTTCACTATATTTTTTAAATTATTCACGTCAACACCGTACTTGATTTTGATATCACAAATGTAGATATTAAACAAAGGGCAGCTATAACGTAAAAAGAAATAAAAACAACGCAATAAGAAATAACAGAGCAATAAGTATATTTTTCAAGACTAAAAGGACAAAAATCATCATTTTTAGGTATGTCTACATACAAATTAAAATCATACCTTTGCACCAAAATAGAACACAAAAAAATATGAATGCAATTGCATCTAATATATCAGAAGAAGTCATAGACTATAACAAAGATATTCTGAAGAATATCGTATTGGAAAACAGAATGTTGGCTGAAGATGACGTTAAAATATCCTGGAGGGAATTCAATTTAAAAGGAAAACAGAAATATAAAGTTCATATACATGATATAAATGATTATCTGGAAATGCATTTCCAGTTCAACGGAATGAGCAAGACGAATTTTCAGGATGAAGAGATCATCTTACAACCTAACTCGCAAAGCATATTCCATATCACAGACCTTATCAGTAGTCACGAACTCTATAAAGACAACACTTTGCCTTTCTCCTTTTTTGAAATAAAAATAAGCAAAAAGGTCACACAGGACATCTTTCCTGAAGAAATGTGGAATGAAATGGATTTTGTCAATCCTCTCTTCACGACCCAGAACTCTCACATCAAATCTGTCAAACCTATCACCCCGCAAATGCAATTTATTATATCTGACATTTGCCGGAATCCTTTTAAAGGATATATGAGAAAATCATATCTCGAAGCTAAAGTTATCGAACTGTTTCTCCTGCAAGTTGAAAGCCACAGAAATATTCAGAAAGAAAATTTAAGAAAAGATGAAACTGATAAAATAATAGCCGCAAGAGATTATCTCGACAAAAACTACAACAAGAAAATAAGAATCATAGACTTGGCAAGGACTATGGGAACGAATCAGCAGACTCTTAAGAAAGGATTCAAGGAACTCTTCGGCACAACCATCTGGGGGTATTACAATAATCTGCGAATGGAAACAGCTAAAGATCTGTTAATCAATCAGGAAAAAAGTATTGCTGAAGTAGCTGACAATATCGGCTATAAAAATCCACAGCATTTCACGGTCGCATTCAAAAAAAAATATGGAATACTACCTAGTATTTTAAAATATAAATAAAATAATATTCAATGAGAAATAACATGATAGCAGAAATGAAAGAGGGATACGTTTTTTATATCGTGTTCTTCTTTCATTTCTGCTACATATCCTCTCAGACTAAAAACTGAATTTCGTTCCCACATAATAACTGCGCGGAAGGGACGGGCCATAGATATAATTGGAATCACGATTATATCCTTTGTCAAAATCTTTCTGATAGGCATTCGTTACATTTTGAATACCACCATAAATTTGCAATATTGACTCATGATAGATATGTATATTATAGGACACTTTGAAATTTGTATCGAAATAATCAGGAGTCATCACCGCTATGTCGACGGGGGTACCAGATCCCGCTAGATGTTGTACC
>DMYZ01000243.1 GCA_003483565.1 Prevotella sp. | reverse complement strand
TCAAGGCTTCCTCTAAATTAGCTTTATCAGATATGTCATTTTGCTTGTTACATCCTGATGAAATGAAAATCATGCGATGATTTTTTAATATCTCATCTAATAAATCTTCACTGTCAGGTTTATAATTGAGTTTTGTTTCCAATTGGTGAGGGCATGGGACTGGTTGTAAATGCTCTTGGAAGTAAAACATCTTATTTGGGAATTCAGCAATGTCCGGGTGCATCCTGCCTTGATAGCGAAGAATACCGGTAAAATCATTCCGATGATGGACTCGCTCTATATGGATAAGTCGTTCAAAGAGACTGTTCCTGCAGTTGGTAAGTCCTATATCCTGTAAATCAGGATCATCAACTTTAGAGTCTTCTTCACGTTGCTGCACTACTGCCGGCAATTGCTTATAATCGCCTATAAGAATGCATTTATCGGTCTGAATAATCAAGCCTATAATATTTGGCTCGAGAATTTGGGATGCTTCGTCAATTATGGCAAGGTCAAAATGTTTTAATTGGAAAATGTATGATTTAGCTGAAATCATCGAAGTTGTTCCGACGATAATATTTATCTGCTGGATATACTCTTGAAGGGATTCTTTTTTGGGGTATTTATTGATACATTGCCCAAGAAGATAAGGACGGAAGCGCTTGTCACAGGAGTATTCATTGCCGATACGGAGAAAATTAATATGACTGTTGACCATCATTTCGCAGATTTCGTCAACGGCGCGATTGGTATATGCTAGGAGCAAAATAGTCTTGTTGCCAGCCAGTGCTTCTCTTACCATAAACTGTAGGGCATGGGATGTCTTGCCAGTCCCGGGAGGACCAACTAACAGAAAATAGTCCTGAGCTTGTTTTGCTTTGAGAAGGATAGGATCGAGTATTTTGTCATAAGAGCGACTGAGTTGCTGTGTGCTGTCTTTTTGGGGAATACCTTGACTAAGATAGAGGTCTCGTTTCTTTTTGTCTGCTGTGATGAAAGCATGAAGGGCTCTGATCTGGCAGGAAGCAGAACTGTCACTTGTAGCATGTTCGATAGCATAAGTGCCATTTTCGAATATATGAGCGTTTTGTTGTCCGTCAGTGAGATGAACTGTAATTTCGTTTGTTTTAATTTCCTGTAGGATACCTTTATAAAGGATAGATCCGCGTATATCCGGAATATTCGATTTCCATTCTTCCCGGTTCTTCCTGGGTTTGCCATAAGCGTAAAGATATACCAGGTCACCGATACGGAAATTTGGCAGAAAGTCCTGTCCCTGTTCGGGAATATTCAGGGTAAGGGTGTCATATCCGTTATAAGGTGTGCTCTTCTGCCGGTTAGTGATCTGAAGATCTGTATAGATATTTCCTGTATCTTTTTTTTCAGTTAGAGGCATATTCCATAAGTCACTGGAAGCTGTGCCGATGCCCTCCTGATATCCTAGCTTAGAAATGATCTGTTCCCGAAGTACGAATGTCATCATGCAGGAGAAATATTTTCTTTCAATGTTGGATAACTGATGGATCGGATCGGTAATATATTGAATTTGAGGTTGCAGATACCGATCGTAGAAAAAGCCATGCATGTTATTAGTATTCAGTACTTCCGGAGAAAATTGGTTGATATAACTGTCGAAACCGTTTTGTCCTATACTCAGTTGTGTTGCTACTAGCTGGTTGCGATATTTTATGGCTTCACAGAAAAGCTGTTGATAATAAGCTACTACCATTAATCCGTCTTTAGGAGGATACTTAGAGTAAAGTAACCGGATGTCAACGGCATTATTATTGAGGCGGAAATTGTAGTGCAGGACTCCGTAATAAAGGAGCAATTGCACATAGTGAGGTTCCATCTGCATGCTGTGATAACGTCTGTCTGGCGTGTTATGTTCGATATGTATGTTCCGGCCGGATTTTTGTTCTATCAACAGTTTCATATCTGTAGTCATCAAGTCGACACGTCCTTGTATACCTAGAGCTTCACAAATGAATGAGGGCTCGAGAATAGTTTTTGAACGGTCATAGGCCGGAGTTGTACTCCGATCGCTGCCCGAGATGATATTAAACAGGGTGTTAACTGCTTGCTGGAGATTATTTGCCTGTATATTGGCATCGTTGTAAAATTTTACTGCATTAAATTCGGGACATGTACAGTATTCTAGTGCTTTCTCCTTAAAATTATTGCGTATGGTATCATTGACCTGATAATCATTTTTACAGTTAATGATATCATCCAGTACGCTGCCTGCAAAGTTACCGAGTAGAGTAGCCTGCGTGTTAGCCTTAGGGCTCATCTGATTGAGCAGATAGAGCAGTGGATGGTGCCCGTAATCCGTAAAGCATGCTGCGATAGTACTGATATCAATAAGAAAGTCTGGTTCTAAAATAATGAATCGTGGATAAACCTGATAAATTCTTTTTCCATTATGAACAGGTTCAAGTGGATGTTCCGATACAGTACAATCCAGAAGATTTAGTTGGGTACCCTCATGGATGAACTTGGTAATATAAGAATGGTCAATAGTATAATCATCATTGTGCAGCAGAATAAGATATTCTTCTTCGCTGGAGTCTTGGTCGATGCTCACTGTAACAGTTTTGTCATTCCATTGATTTACACAACATCGCATATAGCGGCGGTTAATAGCGGTATGTTTTTTCTGTTGCAGATTATGGTGAGGAATGACAGATGTAAGGTATCCTGGAATATCTTCGTTGAGGACCGCAGAGATAAATATTGACAGAGCTCTGGTATCATACAGTAAGTCTTCTTTGCTGATAGTATCCAGACTGTTAGAATGTCGCCGGGCTGTTTGAATGCTTATCTTGTCTGCAATTGAGATATGGTGAAATTTGCAGAGGAAGTCAACTTGAGAGAAAAGATTACCAAAAGCCTGATTTGTATTGCGTATGCCTTCATGGCAAACTAGCACTAAGATGTCATGCATCTGTTTATTTCGCATATCGGGAGATATCGTCTCGTCGGTAAGCATATTGTATACTTTATGGAATAATTCTTCTGCAGTAATAGCTTCTCTCATAATTTGCAAAAATACAAAAAATGTTGAAGAAATCCTTTGGTATTATCTTTTTCCTTCTTCTATTTTATCAGACTTGTGTTTCACAGTCTGTGGCTTGTCTTTGATTCTACTGTTTGTTAAAAGAATATTGCATATTCGAATTTTTTCATTACCTTTGCTCTTCGCAATTGTAAACAACAAAAAATTATGGATAAGAAAGAATTGATGAGAAAAGCAGTTATGCTCTCTGAAAAAAGTGTAAAAAATGGTGGTGGCCCTTTTGGAGCAATCATTGTAAAAGATGGTAATATTGTAGCAGAGGCTTCTAACAGCGTTACTATAGATAATGATCCTACGGCTCATGCAGAAGTGAATGCTATTCGTAAAGCTACCAGTAAACTTGGTACTTTTGATTTGCAGGGATGTGATATCTATACCTCTTGTGAGCCTTGCCCGATGTGCCTTGGTGCTATCTATTGGGCCCGTCTGGATAATATTTATTATGCCAATGACCGTAAGGATGCGGCCCGAATAGGTTTTGATGATGATTTTATCTACAAGGAGATTGCTTTAAAGCCATCCGAGCGGAGTAAACATATGGAAATTTTGTTACCGGAAGAGGGAATCCGTGCTTTTCAGATGTGGGAGCATAAGACCGATAAGACCGAATATTGATGACAAATGAAGGACTGCTTCGTCCTAAGAATGAATTTTACAGAAGAAATATGGAAGTTATGAAGAAAACCGTTATTTTACTTTTTGGAGCACTTTTTGCTTTAAATACAGGAGTGTCCGCGCAGAACAACTATGCAGGTCATTATACAAAAAGTCTCCATGAGGTCATGGAAGAGGTTTCCAAACGCTTCCATGTTCGCTTAAAATATAATGTGGATACGATAGGCAAGGTCCTTCCTTATGCAGATTTCCGAATCAGACCTTATTCGGTTGAGGAGACGCTGACAAATATCTGTAAATATTTTGATTTCAACTGGTGGAAACAAAGCGGTGATGTGTATAAAATAAAGCCCTATGAATATCCTCGGCGCCATACAGAAGAAGGAGCTAAAATGCTGGCCTACCTCAATACTCTTTACAGCAATAAAACTGAATTTGAGGCTCGTAAGGACAGTGTCCGCAAAGAGGTGAGGCGGTTACTCGAGATAGATACTTATATGGATAGCCTTGTTCATAAGAAGCCTGTTCTTGGAAAAGTACGTCATTACGACGGCTATACGGTACAGAATATCTGTATCGAAACTCTTCCAGGTGAGCATGTTTTTGGTAGTATCTATTCGCCGGCTCAAAAAGGCAAGCATCCTTTGATTATTTGTCCTGATGGACATTTTAACGGTGGCCGGTATCGCAAGGATGAACAGTTGCGTCTCGCTACTTTGGCCCGTATGGGTGCAATCTGTGTGGATTTTGATCTTTATGGGTGGGGACAGTCAGAGTTGGAATATGGTAAAAACAGCCATCAGACTGATCGTGCCCAAGTTATTCAGGCCATGAATGCCGAAGTCCTGCTTGATTATATGTGGAATAACCGCAGAGATGTAGATAAAAAACGTATTGGTGTGAACGGAGGCAGTGGCGGGGGAACACATACAGTGCTGTTGACAGTACTTGATGACCGTATTGCGGCAGCAGCTCCAACAGTTAATCTTGCTAGTCATTTCGACGGAGGTTGTCCTTGTGAAAGTGGAAAACCAATTCAGCTGGCTGGTGGTGGTACCTGTAATCCGGAGTTGTTGGCTTTTTTTGCTCCCAAACCAGTACTAGTGGTGAGCGATGGAGGTGACTGGACCGCATCGGTACCTACTTTAGAGTATCCTTATCTGCAACGCATCTGGGGATTCTATAATGCTAAAGATAAGATCGAAAATGTCCATTTGCCTAAAGAGCATCATGATTTTGGTGTTAACAAACGAAATGCGGTTTATGAGTTTTTTATCAAAGTATTTAGTCTAGATCGTTCGAAGTGGGATGAAAGTAAAGTAACGGTTGTAGCACCGGAAGTGCTACAATCTAAATTAAAATAAAAAGAACTGGTTTTATTGTCCTCCAAGTCTTTCAAAGAAAGTTATTACTTCTTCCCAAGTCTTGAATTCATCATTACCAAACTCAATGGCTGTACCCATGAAATTTTCATCAGGCAGGGGATCAATGATATAGTCACCATAGAGAAGATTCTTTTGATTCGTGAACACGATGTGGTTAAAAGCCGGTGAAGAGAGATTTTCTTCAACCCACGTCATCACAAGATTTATATATTCATGATTGTTGGTTGGAGCTGGAGCTACAATATATACCTGATAGTTTTGAATCAGCATTTCGTAGGCTTTATGCATACTTGATACAGGTTTGCCATAACTGTCATGTAAGGCATCGTAGCTGATATAGACAATAGGCCGTTCCTTCCCATTCTGCCTGTCATCAATCCATCTGATAACAGGAATGAGATAGTGATGTACTACTTTGTCAATGAGACGGTGCCCTCCATGGAATTTAATTGCATAAGGATAATGCTCTCTAAAAAGGTCAAAAGTGTGAACCAAAGGGTCTGCGTCTCCAAAGAGCCCGTATACATGTTTCTGTTCCTCTGTATTGATACCTTCAAAGCAAAGCCCTGTGATGTCCTTATATTCTTTGATTAGCCCTTTGGTGACTATAAAATCCTGAACGCCGTCCTTGCGAGGATTCTGGAAGGTCTGTTTGCCTGTCATACTCGACATGGTATCCCCCATTTTTAGCGCAGGATTGACAAGGATGCGGTCGTAACCATAAAGCATCTCTGCATACATTCCTCCCATGGAAGTTCCAATAATCAGATCTGGTTTTTCTTGTTCTGCCATTTTTTTCAGCATAGCAAGTCCTTCTTCCGGATGAAGAGGAATATCTTCGGCGATGACGGTTGCATTAGGCATACAATCCTGGAGCATTTTTACAGTACCTGATTGACCCGAAGAACTGAACCCATGAACATACATAATTTTTTTTCCTGACATTAAGTCTGGATATTGAGTGATATAAGAGTTTTCCATCTTCTTTATCTTTTTTCCTTCTAATATCTAATATTTCATGCAAATATACAGAATCTATTGTTAAAATTCAAAAAATAAAAGTTTTTATTTGATATTGGCAAAGACATAAGCTGCAGTATATTAGAAAATGGATCCGTATTTCTGATGAATTTTATAAAAACTGTAAAAAACACACCAAAAGGGAATAAGAGTTACTTTTTTTTGTTATCTTTGTGGGCATAAGCCTATAATAAAACCTATGAAAAAATTAATAGTAGTATTAGCTCTTAGCGTGTGCGTAATATCGGCATACAGTGCTAAGCATTTCAAGAGCAATGGTTATCCTTATACGCAGGTCCCGTTTACCTCTGTAAGGCTGACACCTAATACATTCTGGGGCAATCGTCTGAAAGTTGCCCGTGATGTTACAATACCTTTGGCTTTCAGCAAGTGCAAGTCGGAAGGGCGATACAGCAATTTTGTCAAGGCGTCCCATCCTAGTGATAAGTATGATGTGGGTTCATTCATGGGATTTCCTTTTGATGATACAGATGTCTATAAGACAATTGAGGGAGCCAGCTATATTCTGCAGACTTATCCTGATAGAAAGTTGAAAGTCTATATTGATTCTGTGCTGAATATTGTCGGCGCAGCTCAGGAACCAGATGGCTATCTTTATACTGCTCGTACTATTAATCCAAAGAAACCTCACCCATGGTCTGGTCCTACACGTTGGTCCCAAGAGGAAGTGCTTAGTCATGAATTGTACGATCTTGGCCATATGGTAGATGCGGCCTGTGCCCATTATCAAGCTACTGGCAGTACAAAGTTTTTGAATATCGCCCGTCGTTATGCCGACTGTGTAGTCAGGGAAGTCGGTCCAAACCCTGGACAGGCAAAAGTTGTCCCGGGACATCAGATTGCAGAGATGGCTTTAGCTCGTCTGTATGTCTTGACTGGGGATAAAGAATATCTTAACGAAGCTAAGTA
>DMYZ01000048.1 GCA_003483565.1 Prevotella sp. | reverse complement strand
CAAAAGTGAAATAAGTAGATCCTTCAGCGTCTTCCATCTTGATGCATTTTGCGGTCTCATCTACATGTCCCTGAACTATGTGGCCATCGAGACGCGCATTCATTAGCATTGAACGCTCAACATTGACTTTATCACCAATTTTAAGCAATCCAAGGTTGCTTCTTTTGAGCGTTTCTTTCATAGCCGTTACAGTATAGGTGTTATCTTTAATTTTGATTACGGTAAGGCAGACCCCATTATGTGATATACTCTGGTCGATCTTTAATTCATTAACAAAAGAGCATTTTAATGTAAAATTCACATTCTCCTGTTCCTTATTAATAGCAACAACTATTGCTATTTCTTCAACTATTCCTGAAAACATAATTTATAAGTCCTTTCTAAAATTAGGGTGTCCAACAAAGAAGAAAAGGCAGGATTTCAAAGAAATTCTGCCTTTTGTAAAAAGGGTCGCTCGACGATGTGATGAAACTCCGAGTCTAAAAAGATTTGAAAGTTCCCCGTCGTTGTAATCCACAGGCTTTACAGCTTAGTCGCAAATGCGTTTTATGTGGCCCGCCATAGGCAAAGGATGTCTTCCCGGTGTTCAATATTATTTGATGAGTATCCCGATCGAATCGACACGACCCGTTTATGAGTTCCTTTCTAATGCAAAGATAAAATATTTCTTTAAAAGAGCAAAATATTTTAGTGTTTATTTTGTTTTTAATTGGCAGAATATTTTATCGAATGTTTCTTTGAGTTTTTTTTCATTCTCTATAGTATTTTGAATGACTCTAAGTTTCTTTTCATTGGGGCTGTTTTCTATCCAGAGTTTGATGTATCCTGTTCTTGAATACTTTTCTTTCATGTGATCTTTAAAGCGTTCCCATTGCCATTCTGCATTTTTATCTGGCTCATTTTCCAGACCGTATTGGATTGCTCTTGTAAAAACTTCTTCAGGGTCAAGGTCACGATCTGCCTCAGCTATAATTTTACCATAGATGCTTCTTGGCTGCCTGCTTGCTGATGCACGATGATCCTCTACAGCTTCCTTGATAGTTTTTATTTGTTCTGCGCTAAACCATCTCTTGAGTCTTGCATCACCGGCTACAATTTTACCACTAGTAAGATGATGAATCGCCCTAGGACCATTCATACCTAAATCGTGGTAAGCTGCTATGGTATAGATCATATTAATATCGGCTCCTGTAATTTTTGCCAGTTCAAGTGAGTTTCGGATTACTCGGGTTACGTGGCGGAGTCCATGGCTTAAGCCAAAAGAATTGTAACGCGGAAGTATTTCTGTTTCGATAAATTCCATAAGATCTAAACTTACGTGTTGTTGCATGTTATTTCCTTTCATTGATTTAGAAACTCAGAATGATTATTCCTATTGTGGAAAATAGTCCGTATATGAGCATATTACGAGCTGTAAGGCCTAGTATTTTATTAAGCTCTTTGCCCTTCCATATTTTTCCCATTTTGCGAAAGGCCATATCGTTGAGGATCGCAAAAGGAATCTGAAGGCAGAGGGCAACAATGAGCAGGGTTTTTGCACTTTGCATTCCTTCAAGGAATAGGGCGATGAGGGTAAATATATAGCCTGTTGATCCTACGATCTTATAAAGGTTGTATCCCCATTTTTCACCAATTCTCACAACGAGTGTGATTTTTTCTGCCTCTTTATCATTTTCCCGGTCTCTGAAATTATTTATTACCAATAAGGTGTCGATAATAAGACCACAGCCAAGTGAAGCTAAAAATACAGGAATAGTGACATGTTGTTTTTCTCCAGGAACAATGACATAGTAGGTAAGGCATACGGGTATGATACCGAAAAAGACAAGTACGAGCAAGTCTCCAAGACCTAAATAACTTAATTTCGTGGTATACAGAAAACAAAATATAACACAGATGAAGCCAATAATAATCATTTCTGATCCTCCATAATAGATGAGTGGCAGACCTATGATACAGGCAATAGTTGTCGTAATGATAATCCCCTTGCGCATGACTGGTAGTGTAATCCAACCCTCTGTGCATGCTCTCTTTGGCCCCAGACGGGTAGAAATATCATCGTTTCCTTTTACACAATCAAAGTAGTCGTTAATAAGATTTGCATCTATTTGCATGATGAAAGCGAATAGAAAGCAAAGGATTGCAGGTAATATCCGAAAGTATTCCGGCCCTGCTGTTTTCCATGCAAAAGCTGTACCGATCATTACCGGTACAGCTGCACCTGAAAGTGTCTTTGGCCGTGCAGCCTGAAGCCAGGCCTTAAAAGAGTTTGTTTTTATATCCAAAGTTGATGATGTGATATTGGTTATATAATTTTAAATAATAAATATTTTCTAGTTAAAGAAATTCCAACTTACTCCAAAGCGAAAAACACTTTCATTAAGAGGGTAGTGAGGGGTTAAGAAATAATT
Source organism: Prevotella sp. (assembly GCA_003483565.1). Classification (GTDB taxonomy): domain Bacteria; phylum Bacteroidota; class Bacteroidia; order Bacteroidales; family Bacteroidaceae; genus Prevotella. The sequence continues at coordinate 5,089 of DMYZ01000048.1, read as the reverse complement.
CAGATTCCCACTTCCACTATTAACATGACTCATCATGACGAAGAAGCGAGTATGCTTCAACAGAAAGTTTGCATATACATTGACAATTGGATAGTTTCCTGTTTTTACTCGGTTTTCATCATTGCCTTGAACGGTGAATGTACTGAGTGCAGGACTGTAGTCCGGCGCATAGTATTTGGTGAAATATCTTACGTCAGCACCCATATCACAATGAAGTACACGGGCAATCTTGAATCTCAGATATAGATTGGAATAGATATTCAAACTGGGTACAGGCATAACGCTTTGATTACTCGAATGCTGGTAGGTGAGGACATTATCCCAATTGAGAATTCCGTAAGTGAAATTCTGAGAAAGTTGTAAAGTCATTAAGTTCGTAGCTCCACTGTTCTGCATAGGCGTAACTGATACATTTGTCCGCAGGTAAGAACTAGTAATATTGTATGACTGACTAAAATAATAATAATCTTTGTATTCATCCATGGCAATGCGCAACTGGGTGCGGGTTTTGTCATAAGAGAATATCCCTTCGATCCTGCTGTGGATCATCTTGTTCATATCATCATTATCCCACCAAAAATGCCGACTATGATAATGTCTGTAATAAAAGCCCGGGTTTATACGGTGAAAAAAGGCATTTGCAGCAAGGTGTACCGTGTCACCAAAGAACTTGAAGTTGAGATCTCCGTGACTATCTAACAGCATTTGTCCTGCATCCTTTCCGGCTACAGCATATTCGCCCGTCACATTATAGTGGAGTATAGTACCCTGTTGTTTACTTATTTGGCCTCCTATGTTTACTGTATTTTCATTGTATGTATCTGTACCCCCTGTGGCGTCTGGCAATTCTATATGGCGGAAGTCATGATGAATAAAAGCTTTTAATCCGGCCTTGGCCCATTTGCTGAAACCTTCAAGAGTTCCTATGGCGAAGGTGTTCTGTATTTCATAGAAATCAGTGCGATCATAGATGGAATCTCCGGTAAGTGTGCCTATATTATAGTATTGGGTGGCATAGTAATTATCTGGAGTCTCATAGGCTTCATAAATGCGGCGATAGTGATCAAACTTGAGTGTGTGGATAAAACTTGTTACGGGTACATATTCATTTTTCAGCCAACTTGTATCTTCCTTGATTTTATTCTGTTGGGCAATAAGGCTGTCAGCCTGTTGCTTGCCAAAGACTGATACTCTGGAGGTATCCTCTTTTGATTTTTGTTTGAGTATAGATTCGTCACCAATAATTTTGGCATCATCTGGACGGCCCATGGTAGATGATTCTTGTTGAGTTCTTTCGTCTGTTTTGATTTTTTTGTCGGTTTCTTCTTTCTCTTTATTGTTATTACTTTCTTTTTTGGAAGCAATAGCAAATTTACGGGCCTTGATCTCCTCATCTGTCATGCGGATCTTTCGGTTGAAACCTACATTGTATCGATGGGTAAAGAATATATGCTGGTTATCATTACGATTCCAGTTTTTGCTGAGCACAGTAGGAATTTCATCAGAGGCAAAATTTTCACTGAAACTTTCGGGGTGAGTGATGTAATTATCATTAGTGATACCTCCATTCTCTGTTACTTTCTGGTGAAGTGTAGAGAATAGAAGATGCGCCTGATATTGGTCCCCTAAATAAGACAACCAAAAGGTATAACCAAAGTGTGATGTACTTTGTTCTGCATAGGTTCCCCGACCGTATTTATAGTCAAAGCGGAACCCGAACCCTAGCCGTTTGCCTGCGTTTGTTGCAAAAATAGCCTTGAAATCATCGGATCCATTTGTGCGATTACCAAAACTATTCAATGTTACATTTGTAATAGGAGAGTAGGTATTTGTGAAATGGAAGTCACTTACAGGGTGAATGATAAAATCATAAGGTTCAGTGAAAAGAAATTGGCTCTCTTCCGGACGATCTATAATAATACGGTTGATACGAGGTGACCCCATATTGCCAAGGGTATTGTATTCTCCTCTTAAACCACTATTAAACATTGTATTCATATACATATAAGATAAGGTATCGACTACTGCAGGTGTGCGATCACCAAAACGTTCGTCTACTGTCCATACATGTATACCTTGAGGAATTTCCTGATCATGTTTTTTAAGCATAGTAGAATCTGATGATTTCTTATTCCTTAAAGTGTTATTGTATGTACCGTCATCATTATTTGTATATATATCGTTTTGTGCCATAACAGCTGTTATGGCACAAAATAGCAGAAATACTGTTGAGAAAAATTTCTTCATTATTTATGGAACATGCGTAATGCTACTTCTATGATTTTGAGGACAACAGCGACAAGGATGATAATGAGCCCTGCTGTTTTTGAACTGGATATATACCAGACGATAAGACCAATGACAGCACCCAGCATGAATAGAATGTTGAGGATGTTCCTAATTTTAAAATATCGGTCTCGAGGACGTTGTGCATGCAGAGGTGCATGATGGTATTTTGCTTTTAACTGGCTGTCCTCTGTGGACGGCTCTGTTTTTTCTCTATGTAAATTATCATTAATCTGATTTCCCTTTTCCATAAGTTTTTATTTGAATAAATTACTTATATCATTGAATATTTCGTCTTTACGGTCAATAGTCTTTTCTCTGAATTTTCCGAATCCCCGGGCTAAAGCAGTATGTTTTTTGTTAAGTCCATATTTGTCTGTGATAATGTTTTCAGCAGAATCTCTGAATCCCGTAGACCGACCTTCTTCATAATTGTAATTGATGCGGCTGATAGTAATTTTTGCTTTCCCATCCTGACATTCAGCAATGATCGTATAATCAATTTCTGTACGGTCAAGAGAAAGAGCGGTGTTCGTGAAGACCAGCCATTCTTTAATTGTTGCAGCAATAATGCCGTTATTTTTATTAACAAGAGCAACACGACTGCCTCTGAGTTCATTCTGATTCGAGGTAAGATTACTCAGATATTCTAGAATTTTGTTGTATATCGTTTGTTTGTCCCAGCCCTGAAGATTAATATCAAGTGAAAATACAATATTGCCTTGCTCATCGACAGGTATTGCACCATTTAGATATTTTGGATCATCTTTCAACAACTGTTTCTTTACTGGCATTTGCTCAGCTTTCTTTTCAGCAGGAATTGTCCAGTCATTATTGGTTGTATTCTTGGTATTTAATGCTTTCTCACTTTCACCGTTTTTCCCTTTATGTTCAGCCTGTTCTTGAGCTTTTGCTGCTTCCAGTGCTTTTTGGGCTTCTTCCAGTTGTTTCTGGGCTTGTTCTACTTTTTGCTCAGGAGTAAGTGTAGCCTGGGCATAAGATAGCATAGGCATGAGAGACAATATGGCAATAAATATTTTTTTCATATCTTTTTCTTTTAGCAATATCTAATGCAAAGATACATTATTTTGTTGAAACATATACTATACTATTGTTCTTTTTTATCAAGCATATCTTGAAGATGGATGATTTCATCACGATACTGTGCAGCTTGTAAAAAGTCTAGACTTTTGGCAGCTTGTTTCATTAGAGCTGTTGTGTTGTCGATACTTTTCTTTAATTGTTCTTTCGTCATCTTTAGCACGATAGGATCTGCTGCAAAAGTTCCACTATCAGGATCCAGATAAGCTTGTTGAGCCTTAACAGGTTTGCTGTATGGCATATTGTTATCATCTCCTGATGTTGGCAAGTTGGTTTTAATATCTTTGACAATTTGTTTAGGTGTAATATGATGATCCTGATTATATTTCATCTGGATTATCCTTCGTCGTGAAGTTTCGTCAATCGTTTTTTGCATACTTTCAGTGATCGTATCAGCATACATAATGACTTTGCCGTTAACATTTCGTGCGGCTCGTCCTGCTGTTTGTGTCAGACTTCTATGGCTTCTCAGAAATCCTTCTTTGTCAGCATCAAGAATAGCAACAAGTGAAACTTCTGGTAAGTCTAGTCCTTCACGAAGTAGGTTGACTCCAACGAGGACATCATAAATGCCGGCGCGGAGATCATTCATGATCTTTACCCTGTCAAGTGTTGCAACATCACTATGGATATAAGCGGCTTTGATGTCGTGGTTGAGAAGAAATTCAGTGAGTTCCTCTGCCATTCGTTTGGTCAAAGTGGTGACCAGAACTCGTTCATTTCGGTGACTTCGGGTAATAATAGTGTCTAACAGGTCGTCAATTTGATTTTCACTAGGACGAACTTCTATTTCGGGATCGAGCAGGCCTGTCGGTCGTATAAGTTGTTCTACAATAACTCCTTCTGATTCTTTTAGTTCATAATCAGCTGGAGTCGCTGAAACATAAATAGTCTGATTAAGCAGGCTGTGAAACTCATCAAACTTTAAGGGCCGGTTATCAAATGCTGCAGGCAGGCGGAAACCATATTCTACAAGGTTCTTTTTGCGGGCTCTGTCTCCACCATACATAGCACTGATCTGAGGCACACTTACATGGCTCTCGTCAATGACAAGCAGAAAATCTTTTGGAAAAAAGTCGAGCAGGCAATAAGGTCTTTGACCTGGTTCACGTCCATCAAAGTATCTTGAATAATTTTCGATGCCTGAACAGTGTCCTAGTTCCTTGATCATTTCCATATCATATTCTACGCGTTCCTTAATGCGCTGAGCTTTAATGCCGTCACCTATTTCTTTAAAATAATCTACCTGTTTTATTAAATCATCTTGAATTCTTGTTATGGCTTGTTCTGTCTGCTCCTTGGTTGTTATAAAAAGATTGGCAGGATAAATTTCATATTGTTCAAAACTTTCTATTTTGTGGAAAGTTATAGCGTCTACCTCTTCTATAGCGTCAATCTCATCATCCCACCATGTTACTCTCAGTATATTGTCAGAATAGGCCATAGCAATATCTACGGTTTCTCCTTTTACCCGAAAGTTGCCCCGTTGGAGTTCGATATCATTACGTATATAAAGTGCTGTTACCAGTTGCCTTAAAAAATCATTACGGTCAATTTTTTGTCCGCGCTTCAATTTTATAATACTTTCCTGCATGGCAACAGGACCTCCCATACCATATATACATGAAACAGAAGATACAACTATGACATCTTTTCTTCCTGATAATAAGGCTGATACAGCTCCAAGTCTTAGCTTGTCTAT
>DMYZ01000290.1 GCA_003483565.1 Prevotella sp. | reverse complement strand
ATAGCAATCAAGGTGCAGCGAGTCTGCGGCCTCTGTTATCTTATGAAAAATTTCTTTATTTAATAATTCTGCCAAATCGGCATTTGATAGATGACGCATATTCTCGATTTATAAATGCAAAGGTAATCATTCCAAATGAGAAATGGAAATTTTCATTTTTATTTCTCATTTATTATATGTATCTTTGCACCCATAACAAAATAGCAATTATGTCTGAAACAGCGAATACAGAACAGCAGTTTAAAAGTGTCATGAAGGAATGCCACGATCTCTTTTCCAAGAAGCTCCACGACTACGGAGCTTCCTGGCGCATTCTTCGTCCGACATCACTTACCGACCAGCTTTTCATCAAGGCCAAGCGTATCCGTTCACTTGAGGTACAAAAGGTATCTCTGGTGGGTGAAGGAATCCGCCCTGAATTCATCGCTCTCATTAATTATGGCATCATAGGACTGATCCAGCTGGAAAAGGGATTTACTGACACTATAGACATGACGACAGACGAGGCTTTGAATCTTTACGGTAAATATGCCGATGAAGCCTTGCAGTTGATGCTGAAAAAAAACCATGACTATCACGAAGCATGGCGAAACATGCGCGTAAGTAGTTATACAGACTTTATCCTCACAAAAATAGAACGCGTAAAAGAAATTGAAGATAATGACGGTAACACTCTGGTATCGGAGGGAATTGCTTCCAACTACATGGATATTATCAACTACGCTGTATTCGGTGCCATAAAAATGAAGGAATAAAAGCAGACTTTATCATTCTGACATACGGCAAAAAAGTACAGAAAAAATGTAGAAAGACATTGATGCAAGAAGATAAAAAGAATATAACAGACTGTAAACAACAGGATGTGGATGCTGCAAAAAACGAAAACACCACTTCCGGAAAACTTACACTCGAACAGGAGCTGGAAGCGATAGAAGGCTCGACCTGGCAGAGTAAAGTGTTGGTTGTCATAATATTTCTCTGTCGCCTTGTTATTGCTGTCACCTTTATATTCTCTGGTTTTGTAAAAGCCATTGATCCTATCGGCACACAATATAAGATAGAAGATTACCTTACAGCAGTCCATCTGCAGGGACTTATCCCTAACTGGGTCACCCTGAGTACATCGGTAATCCTTGCTGGAATTGAATTCTGTATTGGTATACTCTTTCTTTTTGCCATCCGAAGGAGGTTGATGTCAAAGATTGCACTCTTCTTCATGATCATTATGACGGCAATTACTATCTGGTTGGCTGCAGCTAACCCCGTCAAGGACTGCGGATGCTTTGGGGATGCTATCCAGCTGACAAACGAACAGACACTCCTGAAAAATATCATACTGCTTGCCTGCACCATCATTGTAGCCCGCTGGCCTCTCAAGATGATACGGTTTATTTCGAAGTCAAATCAATGGATTGTCATCAATTATACGATCTTCTTCATCTTCATTACAAGTATCTATTGTCTCTACTTCCTGCCGGAATTCGATTTTCGACCTTATCATGTGGGCGCAGATATCAGAAAGGGAATGACTATACCACCGGATGCAAAACAGCCGAAATTTGAAACCACCTTTATCATGGAGAAAAACGGACAGCGCAAGGAATTTACCCTGGACAACTATCCGGATTCTACCTGGAAATTCATTGACAGTAAAACAGTGCAGACGGAAAAGGGGTTTGAACCGGAAATACACGATTTCTCTATACAGGACAAGAAAACCGGGGAAGACATTACCCAGAAAGTTATCGGCCGCAAAGGCTATACATTTCTTCTCATTGCACCCCATCTGGAACAAGCCGATGATTCCAATTTCGGTGATATAGACCAGATATATGAATATGCAGAAGACAATAAGATACCTTTCCTGTGTCTCACGGCCAGTAATGAAGAAGGGATGAAACACTGGCAAGATATAACGGGTGCAGAATACCCTTTCTACATCACCGATGAAACTACACTGAAGACTATTGTTCGCAGTAATCCGGGACTTATCCTACTTAAAAATGGCGTTATCATTGGTAAATGGAGTCATAACGACTTGCCGACAGAGGAAGAGCTTTCCACTCCGCTAAATAAAGCAAAAATAGGACAGATACAAAAAGACAACATACCGAGGAAAATACTTGTCATTATCCTGTGGTTCGTTCTGCCACTCGTTCTCCTCACCATCGCTGACAGACTCTGGGCATGGTCGAGATGGATAAAAGAAAAAGAAAATTCTAACAAGATATATCAACTCTTAAAACAAAAAAGAAATGAGAAAGAAAATTGTAGCAGGTAACTGGAAAATGAACATGAACCTGCAGGACGGTGTCGCTCTGGCAAAGGAAATCAACAGTGCGCTCACAGCTGATAAACCTAACTGTGGTGTTATTATCTGTACGCCATTCATCCATTTGGCTTCAGTAGCTCCGCTACTGGATCAGAATATTGTAGGCCTGGGCGCTGAAAACTGTGCAGACAAAGAAAAAGGAGCCTTTACGGGTGAAGTTTCTGCAGAAATGGTCAAAAGCACTGGTGCGCAGTATGTCGTTCTCGGACATTCTGAACGTCGTCAATACTACAAAGAAACAGCTGAAATTCTAAAGGAAAAAGTTCAACTGGCCCTGAAAAACGGTCTGAAGGTTATCTTCTGTATTGGCGAAACTCTTGAGGAACGTGAAGCTAACAAACAGAACAAGGTTGTTAAAGCAGAACTTGACGGCAGCGTATACAATCTGACCAAAGAGGAATGGAAAAATATCATTCTGGCTTATGAACCAATCTGGGCCATTGGTACAGGTAAGACAGCAACGGCAGAACAAGCTGAGGAAATGCTGGCTTATATTCGCTCTACCGTAGCAGAAAAGTATGGCAAAGAGGCTGCTGATGATACTACTATCCTTTATGGCGGTAGTTGTAAGCCATCTAACGCTGCTGAACTTTTTGCTAAAGCAGATATCGACGGTGGCCTTATCGGCGGTGCTTCTCTGAAGTGTGCAGAGTTCAAGGCTATCATTGATGCCTGGAAAAAATAAGACTCGATTATCGAGTATATTAGGTTCTGGCTGCCTTTCCTTTCTCTTCTTTTAGAGATAGGGGATAAGCCAGAACTCTTTTATTATAAAGAGCACTCAATTATGAAGAAATTAGTCATTCTATTGCTTATCAACATTGTCGTTATGACAGGCGCCCATGCCCAGAATTTCCTTGAACACCTTCAGCAGAACCAAGGTAAAGGTTCTGTCACCGTAACTCAAAGCAAGGATATCAGCGATCTGGTAAACGGAAAGAATGCACAACCCGCTACAACTACGGCTGTACCCGTCAGAAAAACTGTCGCTGAAAGGAAAAATCTCACAAAACATCCTACCATGGGCAGGCAGGACGAGCATCATACGACTATCATTCCGCAAATTGAACATACAGAAAAACAGGCAGAAACTGAAAATAAAACTGTTGAAAACAAAACCGCTGAAAAAAGATCTACAGAGGGAAAAAATATACGCCTCACTGACAAACGCCACACTGAAAAAAACAATATCGATAATGAAAATGAAGATTTCAATATCCCAACGGTGGACATGCGAAAAAAAGTGATGGTAAAAAGTTATAAGGTAACTGGCTACCGGGTTCAGGCTTTTGCCGGAGGAAATACAAGGCACGACCGCCAACAGGCAGAATCAATAGGCAGCAATATCAAAATGAAATTTCCGGACCAACCCGTATACGTACATTTCTACTCACCTAGATGGATTTGTCGTGTAGGTAATTATCGAAGTCTTGGCGAAGCTAACCGTATGCTGAAAGCTATCCATGATATGGGTTATCGGTCTGCATGTCTTGTAAAAGGCAAAATCACTGTGCAGCATTGATTCCCATTATATATGACTATATATATTAACATTTGCATAATATAAATATGAATCCAGAAACAGAATTTCGCGAGGGACTTGACGAACTCGCTGATCACTATAAAGAAATATTGAAAATATTGGGTGAAGACCCTGAAAGAGAAGGACTCCAGAAAACGCCTATGCGCGTGGCCAAAGCTATGCAGATCCTTACCAGAGGATATTTTCAAGATCCCCAAAAAGTCCTTACAGATGCCATCTTTGAGGAGAAATATAATCAAATGGTTATCGTAAAAGATATTGATTTCTTCTCTATGTGCGAACATCACATGCTACCGTTCTATGGCAAGGTTCACGTGGCTTATATCCCCAACGGCTATATCACTGGCCTGAGCAAGATTGCACGCGTTGTAGATATTTTCAGCCATCGTTTACAGGTACAGGAACGGTTGACTCAGCAGATTAAGGACTGCATTCAGGAGACTCTGAAGCCACAGGGTGTCATGGTTGTCATTGAAGCCAAACACATGTGTATGCAGATGCGTGGCGTAGAAAAGCAGAACTCCATCACGACTACAAGCGACTTCAGTGGTGCTTTCCAGCAAGCTAAGACACGAGAGGAATTTATGAATTTACTTCGCGGAGAATCAAGAAGAATATAATCTCCGAATTTTTAACTTTCAATATATGAGTATGATAAAGTTTATATCTTGGAATGTAAACGGTCTGAGAGCTTGCGTAGGCAAAGGTTTCAAAGAATCATTTGCTGCTCTTGATGCTGATTTCTTCTGTTTACAGGAAACAAAAATGCAAGAAGGACAACTTGACCTGACCTTCGACAACTATGAGTCATACTGGAATTATGCTGATAAAAAGGGGTATTCTGGTACCGCTATCTATACCAGGCATAAACCACTTCACGTGGCCTACGGCATTGGTATCGACGAGCACGATCACGAAGGCCGCGTCATCACACTTGAGTATAATACATTTTTTCTTGTCACCGTATATACACCAAATTCTCAGAATGAGTTGCGCCGTCTGGACTATCGTATGACATGGGAAGAAGACTTTCAAGCCTATCTCCACAAACTGGACAACAGCAA
>DMYZ01000087.1:1568-3626 GCA_003483565.1 Prevotella sp. | reverse complement strand
GGCTGTGAATCACCTCTTTGTCATCCTTGTTTCAGTCCCCCTCGTCCGACAACCCTTCACCTAATCTGATGAGCTGCTAAGAAAAACAAATAGAATTAATCAATAAGTCTTATGATCATGAAGTATTACGTTAACAATCGGCAACAAGATGGTAATGGTTACAATCATGAAGTTCATAAAGAGGGGTGCTATTGGATGCCCTCTGATAAAACTTTCTTAGGTGAGTATTATTCCGATGAAGCTGCATTGGCTGAAGCCAAGAAATATTATGCTGATGCTGATGGATGTGCACATTGTTGCCCTGATATCAATCATGGGTGATGCGTATTGTCTATGCTTCCTTGTCATTCTCGTTCTTTTCTATTATGAAAATCTTATGTGAAATTATAGTCTGATTACTACTAATGGAATACAATATATATTGTGATGAAAGTTGTCATCTTGAACGTGATGGTATCAAAGTAATGGTTTTAGGAGGAGTTTGGTGTCCTAAAGATGCGAAAGACAAGGCCTTCAGAGAACTGAGGAATTTAAAGTCGAAGCATGGCCTTAAACTGACTAATGAATTAAAATGGAATGCGGTTTCTATGTCGAAGCTGGCGTATTACGAAGACGTAATGGCTTATTTTTTCAATAATAGCGATTTGCATTTTAGAGCATTAGTTGTTCCTGATAAAAGCCAACTTCATCATGAGGACTATCTGCAAACCCATGACCAGTTTTATTACAAGATGTATTTTGACATGCTTAAAGCTCTTATAGATCCCATAAATACATATAATATTTATTTGGATATTAAGGATACTCAAGGTGGTAAAAAGGTTGAAAGACTTCGAGATGTACTTTGTAATAATGCTTTAGATTTTAATAAGAACTGCATTAATAAAATTCAACAAGTCAAGTCTCATGAGGTTGAACTGATTGAACTGTCTGATTTTTTAATAGGTGCCGTTATGTATACTAATAGAGGATTAACAACAAGTTCTGCAAAGCTTGAATTAATTAGTCAAATGAAAAGCAAGTCAACTTATTCATTGACGAAGTCTACTCTTTTGAGGGAGAACAAGGTTAATATCTTTATATGGAAAGGAAGAAATAAGCAATGAGTGTATCTGCCCAAAAATTACCCCCAAAAATCTATCTTAATGATTATGGTGGAGATTATCACCGTTATATAGATGCTGTTTATCAAATCTTCAAGCATGATTTTATTGACCATAAGCCTAAAGTGGGAGATCTTGTCTTCAAATTAAAATTTAATCCCTTATATCAAGATAGAGCTTATACATTTTATCACATGACCCATAAAGGTATGGATGAGGCCAATAGAACTCCTGATTTACGTCGATGTGAAAGAATGCCTTGGTGTAAGCCTGGAATAGAGAATACAGAAAAATTTTCTTTGAAATTCTGGGAAGAAGAGAGAAAAGGCAAAACAAGAATATGTATTTGGCTTGAAGTAGAAGATGATACCGTAGATAAGCAATGGGAGAATAACTATTTCATCGTGCTTGATGTTCGAAATGGGTACATCTTACCTTGGACAGCATTCTGTGGTGAATTCCATCATGAAATAGAAAAGAAACAAAAGGAGTATGAAAAGTGGAAGACAACGATTGGTAGAAAGCAATATACGCTCTATTCACTGGCTAAAGAGATCATGAATCGAAAAAAGCAAGGGCCGTCTGAATATCAGACGACCCCGTAACTCTTTCAACAACAATGGTTGATGAGATAATGTAAAGTTAACCTAAATTATTGAATAAACAAAAATATATCACACCATTTTAATATTATTAAAGATTTATTTATCTTTATATATTTATGCCTAACTAATTTGAAAAATTGTGCCATTTTAATCCTAAAGAAATATACGTATAGGAATTGGATACTAACAGAATCTAACAAGAATATACATGGATCATTTCTTTGACTTTATCGTAAACCACCACTTGGATTGTAGGTCAATCATAAAGAATTTCAGAGTATCTTTGCCTCTGTATTTCAAACATTATTAAATATGGAGACAAAAGAATATTTTGTAAGCGTGATGCAGGG
>DMYZ01000087.1:0-1317 GCA_003483565.1 Prevotella sp. | reverse complement strand
GTAAAATGTCACTGTAACCATGCTGGATTTTAATGTCAGGACACGATACTATCTGTGCGACAAGCCCACGGATATGCGCAAGGGCAGGAACGGCCTAGCCGGAATAGTAAGGGAAATCCTGAACCGCGATCCGCTCCGATACGATGAAGCCTTTATCTTCTACGGCAGGCATTATGACATCGTCAAGATCCTGCACTATGACCTCAATGGTTATGTCATGTATGAGAAGTGGTTCGATGAGGGCAGGTTCCTCAAGCCCGTTTTCATGGAGGCCCGGCGCTGTCACCGGATAAGCCGCGAGCAGCTGATCCTGCTTCTGGCAACGGCGGTACAAACGAAACTGTGTATATAAGAGGATGAACACCGTGGAAGATCTTCAAATGGAAGAGCTCCGTCTCAGGCAGGCACTGCACAAGGTCAATGATGAGCTTGAGCGTCTGCCGGCCGATGACAAGGACGGGTACGACCGGCTTCTTGGAAAGGCCTGCAGTATCATGGCAGGCTTGAATGAGACGATATCCCGTCAGATTGGAATATACGGAAAAAGGACTGCCGGAGCAGAAAAGTCATACAGGGAGGAGCATGCTGCCCGTCTGGCTGCGGAAGCAGGGACAAAGGCTTCAAAAGCCATGACGGACGGCCTGCACAAAACCCTTGAGAACCCTGATAGACACTGACTTTTTAGTCATAACACGGATTAATACACTATTTCTTATCGAGAGACAGTCGGACAAACTCAACCATACCCCGGAGCAGAGACTGAACTACCGCAATCTATTCAGCCGTGGCATTGTTGAAAAGATCATGGGCAGGCTCAGGGAGATCCGTGCATCCGGCAATGAGTTCGGCCAGCTGGTTCACAGGGCCGTCAACTATATCCTGGACGACGAGGAAGCCTACCGCCGCTTCCTGCTTGACGGGAATCTGGCAATGAACAATAATGCCATAGAACGCTGCTTCAGGCATATCGCGATGGGCCGTCGGACCTATTTGTACGCCGGCAGTCATAAGGCAGCAGAAAACATAGCCTTCATCTATTCACTTGTGGAGAGCAGCAAGCTCAATCATCTCAACTTCGGAGAGTATATAGAGGATGTGCTCAACCGGGTAGTGGAAGAAGGAGAGGACAAAGTGGACTTCTCCACATTGATCCCCTGTAATTATCAACCGAAGGCCGTGGATTCAAAGGTGAGTGCAGCCTGATTCCTTAAAAAAGTATAAACAGAATTTTTTTTAAAAACAACACTGCTTGGAACGTCCTCTGTTATAAGGAGTACGCTCAAGTGGTGGTTTACGTTCGTCCCATACCATCAAACA
>DMYZ01000250.1:5430-5738 GCA_003483565.1 Prevotella sp. | reverse complement strand
TCATCACCAACAGCTGTAGAAAGACCGCGCTTTTTCAATAATTTCTGCAAAGCATGGAAAACTTCAGCACCCATGCGGATAGCTTCTTTCTCAGAAGGAGCACCTACCGGACGAATCATGAATTCCTGAAATGCGATAGGTGCATCAGAGTGAGCACCACCATTGATGATATTCATCATAGGAACAGGCAATACATAAGTATTAGCACCGCCAATGTAACGATATAAAGGCATGTTCAGAGCTTTGGCAGCTGTATGAGCTACTGCCAGACTGACACCAAGGATAGCGTTAGCGCCGAGTTTGCTCTT
>DMYZ01000250.1:0-5192 GCA_003483565.1 Prevotella sp. | reverse complement strand
TTGTTAACATTGTCAACAGCTTTCAGTACTCCTTTACCACCGAAACGGTTCTTGTCACCATCACGGAGTTCCAAAGCCTCGTTTTCACCTGTTGATGCACCTGATGGCACACTAGCACGTCCCTTGACACCATTGTCAAGAGTTACTTCTACTTCAACTGTTGGATTGCCACGAGAATCCAGAATCTCACGAGCGTGAATTTGTTCAATTACCATAATTCTTATTTTTATTATATGTTTATAAAAACGTTTTTACTGTTATTATCCTATTGCAAAAATAATACCATTTTGTGAAAAATAGAAATTTATAGCCTTTTTAATTTCGCTGAAGAGGGTATAATTTTGATTTTTTGTCTATTTGGACTATATTATAAGGTGAAATGAAAGATCGACTTTACATTTCATAAGAATATATAAAAACACCCCGGACACCTTTTCACAAAGAAGTCCGGGGCGATAATTTTATTGATTCACTAATCTTTTTACTTTAAAACTCTAATAAACTATTAACGTATAACCTAATTTATAACCAAAACATTTAGTATCATTTTTACGGATGCAAATGTAGAAAATAATTTCATTAGCTGCAAAAAATAATAGTTAATAAGCTCAAATCTTCAATAAACGAATGTAAATGTGACAGGTTTATGGTAGCTCCTTATCTTCTTCTTCTTTTGATAATCTGTTGACATTTTTTATAGACAGAGGCACCGGAATCTTATTTATCTGTGATTTAGGTCTAATAATCTGTAATTTGTTTAGCTTCACTTTTCTCGAAAAGGTTTATCTTTGCAACAGAAATTTAGGAATAACGATAAATCAAAAATAATATAATAAAATGTATATAGAAAAAATCAACAGTCCTCAAGATATAAAGGATTTATCTATTGATGAGTTGAATATCCTTGCTGATGAAATCCGTAAGGGCATACTTAACCGTGTAAGCCAGCATGGCGGTCATGTCGGACCGAATCTTGGTTTTACAGAAGGCACAGTAGCTCTTCATTATGTTTTCAATGCTCCTGAGGATAAGATCGTGTTTGACATATCCCATCAGAGTTATCCACATAAAATGTTGACAGGCCGTAAGGATGGCTTCCTTGATGCTAGCAAGATGGATGGTATTTCCGGTTATTCTTCTCCTTTGGAAAATCCTGAATACGACAACTTTGAGATTGGACATACTTCTACTTCCGTTTCCTTGATATCAGGAATGATGAAAGGGCGAGACATCCTAGGAGGTAAGGAAAATGTTATTGCCGTTATTGGAGATGGTTCTCTTTCCGGTGGTGAGGCTTTTGAAGGACTTGATACCGTAAGTGAGATTGGTACCAACGCGATTATCATAGTCAATGATAATGAGATGAGTATTGCTGAGGTTCATGGAGGACTTTACCGTAATTTAAAGGAACTCCGGGAAAGCGACGGACAGGCATCCAATAACTTTTTTAAGGCTTTTGGATTTGATTATCTCTATGTTGAAGACGGTAACAATGTAAGTAAACTTGTTGAGGCTTTTCGTAAAGTGAAAGATATTGATCATCCTGTAGTTGTTCATATTCATACAGAAAAGGGACATGGTTATCTTCCGGCAGTAGAGAATAAGGAACGCTGGCACTGGAGCATGCCTTTCAACATTGAAGACGGAAGTTTGAAATCTGTGAATACAGGTGGCGAGAATATGAATATGCTTCTGGGTAACTGGCTCTTTGACCGTTTGAAGAAAGACCCGAAGATGGTATTGATCGCATCTGCCGTTCCTGCTGTTTTAGGTCTGACGGCAGAGCGTCGAAAGGCTGCAGGCCAGCAGTATATTGATGTCGGTATTGCTGAGGAAGAGGCTGTCGCTCTCGCTTCCGGTATGGCCAAGCGTGGCGCTCATCCGGTGTATAGTACCTTTGCTACTTTCCTGCAGCGTACTTATGATCAGACTTGTCAGGACCTGGCTGTCAATGGTAATCCGGCAGTTATCAATGTTATGGGTGCCTCTGTATATGGAATGAATGATTTTACGCATATTTGTTTTTTCGATATCCCTATGCTCAGTCATATTCCTAATTTGATATATCTTGCTCCAACTACTTATGAGGAGCTTATAGCCATGGAGGAGTGGGCTATAGAACAGGACAAATACTCTGTAGCTATTCGTGTGCCTGCATTTGGATGCAATCATACAACGGAGAATGTTGATAAGGATTATTCTGCATTGAATAAATATAAGGTTATGCATTGGGGGGAGAAAGTCGCTTTGTTGGCAGTCGGTGATTTTTTTGCTAAAGGTGAAGCTGTAGCCACTGCTCTTGCCGATGAAGGCATTGATGCAACTTTGATAAATCCACGTTATCTATCTGGTGAGGATGCTGATCTGCTGAATGAATTGAAGAAGAATCATATATTAGTAGCAACGATAGAAGATGGCTCGCTTGATGGTGGCTTTGGAGAGCGTATTGCCCGTTTTTATGGTCCTTCAGATATGAAGGTTATCAATTTTGGTGTCAAGAAAAAATTGTATGACCGTTATGAGGTCAGCCAGCTGTTGGCTGATAACCATCTTACAGAGGAACAAATGGTAGAGGACATTAAAAAATCGATGATATAAGGTCGTTTTTAAGTGTCTCGTTAATGGATTGTGAAGAGTGGGGATTATGGTTGTTACCGTAAGTTCCACTCTTTTTTATTATGAAGAGGCCACGGCACTGAGAAATTCTTTTAGTCTCGGTGATTTGGGATGCATAAATATTTCTTCAGGGGTGTTATCCTCTGTAATATAGCCGTCACTGAAAAATAAGATGCGATTGGCAACATCACGAGCAAAGGTCATTTCATGGGTTACCACGACCATTGTCATACCTTCGGAAGCCAGTTCTTTCATCAAGTTCAGCACTTCGCCGACCATTTCAGGGTCCAGGGCAGAAGTCGGTTCGTCGAAGAGCATGATATCCGGATTCATGGCCAGGGCTCGGATAATGGCAATGCGCTGTTTCTGTCCACCGGAAAGGACATCAGGGTATTCTTCTGCTTTCTCATAGAGTCCGATACGCTTCAGCAGTTCATCTGCTTTTTCTGCTGCTTCTTCTTTATTTAGTTTGCCAAGTGAGATAGGGGCCATCATGATGTTCTTTTTAATAGTCATGTTGGGAAAGAGGTTGAACTGCTGGAATACCATACCGATTCGCGAGCGTAGCATATTGATATCAGTCTTTTTTGAGGTGATGTTGATGTTTTCGAAAAAGATTTCCCCGTTAGAAGGGTGCTCCAATCCGTTCAGACTACGGAGAAACGTTGATTTGCCGCAGCCGGAAGGTCCGATGATAGAGATCACTTCTCCCTGTGAGATTGTCAGATTGATATCTTTCAGCACTTCGTGGTTGCCGAAGGTTTTCTTCAGGTGATTTATCTGAATGAGTGTTTTATCTTTCATGTTTGTTTAGTTTCTTTTCCAGATGACTTACTCCTGCACTCAGTCCCATCACAATAGTAAGGTAGATAAGGGCAACAAAAGTCAGCGGCATAATAGCATCGTAAGTGATGGACCGTATAATGTCGCTTCCTTTAGTCAAGTCTACAAGCCCGATATAACCGCTGATAGAGGTTTCCTTTAGCAATGTGATGAGCTCGTTTCCTATGGCAGGAAGAACATTCTTGAAGGCCTGTGGAAGAATGACGAGCCTCATGGTCTGTGCATAACTGAGGCCAAGGCTTCTTCCTGCTTCCATCTGTCCTTTATCGATGGAAGAGATGCCGGAACGGACTACCTCTGCGAGATAAGCTGAGGAATTGAGTCCGAAAGCGACAATGGCAACAAAAACTTTACTGATGTCAGCTGCGGCAAAGACCACATAGTAGATAATCAGCAACTGCACCATAGTAGGGGTGCCTCGGATAATTGTTAGGTAGAATTTGCATAACAAGTTGAGAAGCAGGTAGTTGCCATTGCTGTCATGAGCAGTTCGGACAATGGCGATGAGTGTCCCTAGAACAAGAGATATAAGAATAGCGAAGACTGTGATGATTAGTGTGTTCCCCAGTCCTTCCAGCAGATAGCGGTAGCGGTGCTCTGTGATGAAGTTATCTTTGAATTTTTGGACAAGAGAAGTATGTTGAGTCTTGATGACTCCTTGTCTTACGGTGACGACCAGGTTGCAGGAAGTGTAGGGATGGGAAAAGAGTATATTTTTTTTCCTGTCAGGGGTAACGGTGATGCCGGAGGCTCCAATATCAGCTTTTCCTGTCTGTACAGAAGTAATGACTGCATCAAAATTCATATCCTCAATATCCATATTCATCCCCAGTATGTCACAAATAGCCTGCATGATATCGATATCAATACCGACAATATTGCCGTTGTCATAATATTCATACGGTTTGTAAGTCGCGTTTGTCGCTATGACGAGTGTGCCGTTATTGCGTTTTATATTTTTTTTCTGATAGGCTCTGGTAATGTTTTTGTGGATATGGAGATTTTCTATAGAGTCAATGATACCATTTTTCCTCAGTTTGTCAATGGCATAATTTACCTTGTTGCGAAGTTCCTCGTTGTCCTTTGCAAAACAAAATGCAAAATTTTCTTTATGAAACTTTTGCGGGAGGATTTTAATATTATTGTTTTGTGAGACAAAAGCCAAAGAAGGTTGTTCGTCATCAATGACACAATCGATTTTTCCTTGTGTCAGGGCTTGTATGGCATCTGCCGTTTTGGTATATCGTTCGATTAGTGTACCAGCCTTGTCACCTTCAAATTTTGAAGCCTCAACGTCACCTGTGGTTCCCAGTTGTACGCCGATGACAGCTCCCCGGATATCATCAGGTGATTGAATAGTGTGATTTCTTTTTTTTGAACAGGCAGACAGAAGCAATATTAGAAAAAGCATGGTGCAGGCTCCTGTAGTCCTGATAAGTGAAGGGGATAAAATATATGATTTTTTCATTAGCCTTCCAGAATGATCTCGGCTACATCCTCAGGAGAATTAAATAGCATACCATCTTCCAGTTCCTCGTCGCTGAAATCATCCAGAATCTCGTGGATTTCCTGTTCCGTCATGCGAATATTTCCTTCTTCGTCCCGACTGTTGGCCAGAATATCAGTAATCGCTTGTCTGTATTGTTTAATATCCATATCCTAAACATTGATGTTACTTTTGCAAAGTTAGCAAAAAAACTCGTACCTTTGCATGAAATGGACACTACTTTTAC
>DMYZ01000095.1 GCA_003483565.1 Prevotella sp. | reverse complement strand
ACGCCACCTTTTTGCATTGTCTGGATGGCATTCTGAATATCTTCTTGTTGTGTCATTAATTGATTTATTGTATTATCCGAAAAACAAAGATAGCATATTATTTTTTAAAAATCAAAAAATAATTCATTTTTTAATCTTTTAACTCTATTTTTGCTCTGTATGTTGTATTTCTATTTTAGATCGGGTCAGCCATTCTGCTCCATTGACGAAATCACGAGCCTGTATGCGTCTTTTTCCGGGAGCTTGAAGTTCCGTGATTTCCAGCCAATTATCGGCAGTTGCAATATACAAATGATTTTTTTCTAAAAGAATTGTTCCGGCAGGCTCATTCGCAATGTTTTCAGTTTTATGTGTCTTGAATATTTTCAGTTTAATGGGCTTATCCTCCTTTTCTCTTTCTAAAAGAATGGTCCAAGTTCCTGGATAGGGGGACAGTCCGCGAACAAAATCGTACACTTTCTTTGCCGGTTGGTTCCAGTTTATCTGGCAAGTCTCCTTGAATATTTTCGGAGCAGGCTTAAGAACTGTTTCTTCTTCAGGTTGTGGCATAGACTTGACATTTCCGTCACCCTCGATAATTTTGTCAATGGTTTCTTTGGCAATACTGGCTCCTAGTTTCATGAGTCCGTTATATACATATTCCACATCGGCATCATCAGGAATAGGGAAGTGTTTCTGCATAATAATCTTTCCGGTATCAATATTCTTGTCAAGGAAGAAGGTGGTAACTCCTGTCTCTGTCTCTCCGTTAATGATGGCCCAGTTGATTGGTGCTGCACCGCGATATTGAGGTAAAAGGGCAGCATGAACATTGAAAGTTCCGAAACGGGGCATATCCCATACGATCTCAGGAAGCATTCTGAAAGCTACGACGATCTGAAGGTCGGCCTTGTATGAGCGGAGTTCTTCTATAAAGGCCGGGTCTTTCATTTTGACTGGTTGAAGTACGGGTAGTCCTCTTTCCATAGCATACTTTTTTACTTCTGATGGTTGTAGTTTTTCCTGATGTCGCCCGACGGGTTTGTCTGGTTGAGTAATCACGGCAACAACTTTATATCCTCCATCAATAAGGTGCTTAAGAGATTCCACCGCAAATTCCGGTGTCCCCATGAAAATAATTCGTAAGTCTTCTTTTCTCATAAGTTACAAAGATAAAGCAATATTTTTAATCAACCAAAAATAAGTCTGAAGTTTCTTCGTTTTCATAATACTAAAAATAACAGCAATGAAAAAGATCCTTAGTATGTTGGTATGTATATTCCTTCTGATGCCATTGAGAGCAGGGGCGGGGAATAAGCAGAGAATGAGTGACAGAGAGTATTGGTGTTCTCTTGCCTATAAAATGGCGCAGCCTGTATTGGAGAATATGTCAAAGGGTGAACTTCAGAAAAATATGAAGTTGGAGGTTTCCCCGTCTTGGGATGGGCGAAATAAAAAGGTTGCTTATATGGAGTGTTTTGGACGGTTGATGGCTGGTATCTCTCCTTGGCTGGCTCTTCCTGATGATGGATCTCCGGAAGGTGCAGAACGCCGTAAATTACGTGATTGGGCACTGGACAGCTACAAAAATGCTGTTGATCCGAATTCTCCGGATTGTCTTCTTTGGGAAGGTGAAGGGCAGGTTATGGTTGATGCAGCTTATATTGCTGAGAGCTTTCTTCGTGCCTATAATGCTTTGTGGGTTCCACTGGACAGTACGACCAAACAGCGTTATCTTGAATGTTTTCGTAAGGTACGCCGAATAGACCCGCCATATACAAATTGGCTGCTTTTTTCTTCTACAATAGAAAGTTTTATGGCAAAAGCTGGTGCGCAGTATGATGCATTTCGGATAAATATGGCATGCCGTAAGATGGAAGAGTGGTATGTTGGTGACGGGTGGTATTCTGATGGTCCGCATTTCGCTTTTGATTATTATTCCAGCTATGTATTCCATCCTATGTATCTGGAGACCCTTCAGGCTATGATTGATGCAGGAGCGAACACTCGTATTGATTATCAGAAATATTGGGATAGAGAGCTCAGACGTTGTCAGAAATTTGCTGTTGTCTTGGAGCGCTTCATATCCCCGCAAGGCACTTTTCCTGTTATCGGTCGTTCTACACCTTATCGTCTGGCAGCCCTTCAACCACTGGCTTTGATGGCATGGTACAAAAAGCTACCGGAGAATTTAAGCAATGGTCAGGTACGTGCGGCCCTTACTCAAGTAATGCATCGTATGTTTGATATTCAGAATAATTTTAATGATGGAGGTTATCTTACAATCGGTTTCTGCGGAAGTCAACCGGGTACTGCTGACTGGTATACTGATAACGGTTCTTTATATATGACCTCTTTATGTTTCATGCCGTTGGGATTACCAGCAAATGATGCTTTTTGGACGGATGCTCCACAACCATGGACACAAGTTAAAGCATGGGGAGGTAAACCATTCCCGAAAGATCATCGTTGGGAAGATACCATTCAGACTTCAGATAAATTCTAACATTTGATTATAAAAATGGATTGAATGTAAAAAATGACGAAGAGAGCGTGCAACCGGTGCCAAAAAGGCAACCGATGCACGAATGGCTCTCCGTCTGTGTATTTCTAGTATAGATGTATTTGCTCTTCACCTTAGTATAACAGATTCCTGAAAAGCAGTTTTGGCAACTAGGGGACTGCTCTCTTGGGTTGTATATACAATATCCATTCGGTGAAAGAATGGGCAGACAGAGGTTATAAGTCTGCATTATATCCAGTAAAGTATGTCATTTAATAATTTCTCTTCTTAAAACA
>DMYZ01000066.1 GCA_003483565.1 Prevotella sp. | reverse complement strand
ATAAGCGTTATCATCGATTACGCTTACAGGTATTTATCGGTGCTTTCATTGGTTACGCCGCATTCTATCTGGTTCGCAAAAATTTCACGATGGCCATACCAATGTTAAAGCCATTTGGTTTTGATAAGGGTGAACTTGGTACTGTATTGGCGATGAATGCGATTGCTTATGCTCTCTCAAAATTTTTAATGGGATCCGTCTCTGACCGAAGTGATGCACGTAAATTTCTTCCTTTAGGATTAATTCTCGCATCTCTTTCTATGATGTTTATGATCGTTCCTATAACAATTTTTGGATCTAACCATCATTATTTGGCCATTATATTAATGGGCATTCTTAATTTCCTCGTCGGTTGGTTTAACGGAATGGGATGGCCTCCTTGTGGACGTATTATGACACACTGGTTTTCTCAGAATGAACGCGGTACCAAAATGTCTATTTGGAATTGTGCACATAATGTAGGAGGTTCCTTGGTAGGTCCAATGTCTGTTTATGGTGCTATTTGGTTCGGATCATGGTTTTACGGAGCACATACACAATATTATTTTTTAATTGGAACCTTTGTATTCCCAGCTGTAACCTCAATCTTAATCGCCATTATTGCTTATTGCCTTCTCCGAGATACTCCTCAATCATGTGGCCTTTCCTCTATAGAAAAGTGGCGCAATGATTACCCTAAAAACTACAGCGAAAAATCCGAAAAAGTTCTAACAGCTAAAGAGATTTTTTTTAAGAACGTATTAAACAATAAATTTCTTTGGTTCATTGCATGTGCAAATGCCTTCGTATATATGGTTCGTTACGGTTGCTTGGACTGGGCCCCAACAATCCTCACAGAAAAAGGTATAAATTTGAAAGATGCCGGCTGGGCCTATTTTGCTTACGAATTTGCAGCAATACCTGGTACACTGATTTGTGGCTGGCTATCAGATCATGTGTTCAAAGGTCAACGAGCTTTACCTACCATATTATTTATGGCTTGCGTAATGGCATTCATTATCATTTACTGGCTCAACCTTAGTAACATTCATATCGTAATATTCTCGCTTATCGGCATTGGATTTTTTATCTACGGCCCAGTTATGCTGATTGGAGTACAAGCATTGGATCTTGTTCCAAAAAATGCAGCAGGAACAGCCGCCGGCCTGACAGGATTCTTCGGCTACTTTTTCGGAACTGCTATCCTTGCAAATACGGTTATTGGATATGTCGCTCAAAATTTCGGTTGGAGTGCAACATTTGTCCTCTTGATTCTCGCTTGTATTCTTGCTATGGCGTTTATGTCACTAACCTACAAAGAAGAACAGTATTTGGCTAAGAAGAAATCGTAAACCTTCTCTTAGAGACTGATTATTCCAGACACAACAAATGGAAAAGATTTTTTTATTCGTAATATTGTCAATTTTTGGAATGACAAGTAGTGCACAGCACATAGGAACTAAATACCGACTAAAAAAAGTAATTCCTGTAGAAGGACGTCAAGGTATCGCTGTAGATGATAACTATTATTACGTCTCAGATTCTAAAATTCTCTACAAATACGATAAACAAGGTGATCTTATCATGAGAAATGATCATCCATTCAAAAATCCCGAACTCCGTAATCACTTTGGAGATATCGATATTTGGAATGGAGAGTTGTATTGTGGAATAGAAAAATTCGAATACGGACGTGGTTATAATATTGCGATTTCAGTTTATGACGCAAAAACTTTAAAATGGAAACGAGACATTAATTTTGAACCAGCTTCAGGTCAAGAAGAAGTATCTGGTTTAGCTGTAGATCGTGATAAGAATATGGTTTGGATGTCAGATTGGGTGGACAGCAGGTATGTATATTGTTACAGCCTTGAAACAGGTAAGTATTATACAAAAATGCAATGCAGACCATGTCCTTATTGGTGTCAGGGAATCTTTATTGCTGATGGAAAAATGCTATTCACGGCTGATGACGGTGAATCAACCTTTAATATTCCAGACGATATTTACATCGCTGATATTTCCGAGGTTTCCTATACAGGATTAAAAGAAGGAACACAATTTTCAGTAGTAGACAATCAACCTGTTAAAAAACCGGGATTAATAGCAGCTGGAGCTATGGCTGGCAGATTAAAACTATTCCGTGAAATGAAAGATTTCCGACGGGCGGGAGAAATCGAAGGACTCTCTATCGACCCAACAAATGACGATCTTGTCGTATTAAACAACCGTGGCACACAGATTTTGTTAGGCATGTCACAAGGTCCTTTCACAAATGAAGGTTACACACATGAAATCCATGAACTCTATATCTATCAAAAAATCAAATAGTAAAACTATTAAAAATGAAGAATAAATATTTCAAACAAGACAAACGGCATGGCAGTATTTTTTTAGTTTGCAAAATTCTTTTCATATTCACAATTTTAAGCAGCTATTCAATACTTACATTTTCACAAACCTACCGTAAAATATCAGGTTGGTCTGATGAAATTAATAATAGAATTGAAAATTTCTTAAATACTACAATTACGATGAAAACTCGAAAAGTTGCAGTATTTGATGGCGATGGAACGGTTATAGGACAAGTACCATATTATCTTGCAGATGAAGCACTCTATCAATATGCAGACAAGTACTACAAAGGAGCAAAAGATGCCCGTTCAATTAGCAAACTTGCCATATTAAAACGTATGGTAAAAAATGGCAATAATGTAAGTAAGGCGTATGTTGAAGATCGTGTTCATTTTTTATCAGGTATGACTCCAACGGAAATTATGGATATGGGATACGATTGTTATCTTAATTCATACCAAGGTAAATTCTATCCTGAGATGAAACAGTTGATAGCCAATCTTAAGGAATATGGTTTTGAAATATGGATATTAACAGCATCACCTGAGTTTCTTTATCAAAAATTCTTGACCGATGAATTAGGGGTGCCTGACACAC
>DMYZ01000078.1:3721-6397 GCA_003483565.1 Prevotella sp. | reverse complement strand
CCCAGTTAATTGGCATTCATGCCCTATTCGGTGCCTTCATCGCAGGAGTTGTAATGCCCCCTAACCTTAATTTCAGACACATTATTATGGATAAGACAGAAGATGTAACCTTAGCCTTTTTCCTGCCTTTATTTTTTGCTTATACGGGACTCAATACGAATGTGCTGCTTATCAATAGTTGGTCTATGGTATTAATATGCATTTTATTTATTATCCTCGCGATATTAGGAAAATTTGGTGGATGTGCTGTATCTGCAAAATTAGCTGGAGAGTCTTGGCATGACAGTCTTATCATAGGTATTCTAATGAATACAAGGGGGCTTATGGAACTTGTTGCTTTAAATATAGGATATGAGATGGGAATACTATCCCAGTCTATCTTTGCGGTTTTGGTTATTATGGCTCTTGTTACTACGTTTATGACAACTCCTACTCTCCACTTAATAACCAAAATATTTGCAAAACACGGGAGGCAGACAACAACTTCATAGTAAACCCATGAATATGAGACTTTCATTTAAAAGTAAAAAGTCGTTTTCATACTCTTTTATTGAGAAATATTGCCTTTTGATTGATTGAATTTGTACGATATAGTCCCTTATTATATTTTTGTATCTGATCAGAGTTTTGAATTCACCTTTACATATCAACAGTACAAAAATGCGATGGTTGTAAAAAAAGATCTGCAACTGATATGAATATGGCGATCAAGATTATACAATAAAAAGAATACAGGACGTTATAGTAGGAGAAGCAGTTTTTATGAAAAGGACATTACTCAAACAATGGGAGGAACTCATTTATCTGGTACTATGGGTTATTCTCTTTGGGGCTCCGATTGTCAGTGCGCATCTGAGAGTACAAACAAGCGGCCAGACAACTGTCGACTGGCATGAAATATCTTATATCTGGAGATTTTATCTGGCTTACTTTGTCATCTTCATTGTACACAATTACTTTATTGCACCGCTGCTGGTATATAAAAACAAAAAAGGCAAATATTTCACTTGCATCATCATTCTTTTTCTCTTTTTTGAAGTCTACCAGTACCTTTCCGGACCATCACACAAAGAGATGATGCACCACAGGCATCTGCATGACATAGAAGTGCTGGCAAAATACGAAGGGAGACAGAAAGCTATGGAGCTTTTCAAGAGAGGTCCGATAAACCAAAATCGTCCTTTTCCTCCCGAAGGGAGAAAGGGATTCGGTGGCCCTCATATTCCGCCTCTGTTCTTCGGGCAACCCTATATTATCTCTTCGATTATTGTACTCCTCCTTCTGGGTATGAACCTTGGCGTAAAATTCTATTTCAAGTCAAACAAGGACGCCGAGGAACTGGAATTGATGGAAAAGCAAAATCTCCGCCAACAGTTGGATTACCTGAAATACCAGATCAGCCCGCATTTCTTCATGAATACACTCAACAATATCCATGCCCTTGTAGACATTGAACCGGAGAAAGCCAAGACAACCATTGTCGAACTGTCCAAGATGATGCGCTACCTCCTTTACGAAGGCAACAAGCCCCTTATCCCTCTGGCCGTGGAAATTCAGTTTCTACAGAACTATGTCAAACTGATGATGCTCCGCTATACAAATAAAGTCAGCATCAGCCTTGATATCCCGGAAAAAGTGCCCGACAGAGGTATACCGCCTCTCATGATGATCACTTTCGTGGAGAATGCCTTCAAACATGGAATAAGCTACCAGGAAAATTCCTTCATCAAGATACGGGCCTGGATAGAAGACAACCGGTTCTTTTTCACCTGCTATAACAGCAAGCATAAGGAGAGTACGGAAGAGCACGGAGGCGTAGGACTGGTCAATGTACGCAAAAGACTTGATATCATCTATGGAAAGAACTACATTTTCGATATCAAGGATATAGATAATACTTACAGGGTAAATCTTAATATTCCTCTTGACAAAGAGTCCTTGAATATTGACCTGACAAACAAGAATATAAATACTTAAAAAAAATAACATGATAAAAGTTTTAGCTATTGATGACGAGCCTCTGGCATTACAGCAGTTGGAACTCTATATCAAGAAGATACCGTTTTTCGAGCTCGCCGGTCTCTGCCAAAGTACGATGGAAGCTGACAAGATAATGGAAAATGAAAGTATTGATGCCATGTTCTGTGACATCAATATGCCGGATATGAACGGCATGCTGTGGGTGCAGCAACTCCCAGCCCACCCTTTCGTGGTATTCACTACTGCCTACAGCGACTATGCCATTAAAGGTTACAAGGTTGATGCCATAGATTATCTCCTGAAACCTTTCGGACTGAATGAGTTCAAGGGAGCAGCCAACAAGATCAAGGAGCGTTATGAGCTGACCAACAAGGCAGAGACGGCAAAAACGCCATACACGGAAGAAGGCATGGTGTCGAACGCTGATGAAGATAATGCTCTCTTCCTGAAGACAGAACATAAAGTAGTTCGTATCGCTATTGATGACATCTGGTATATCGAGGGAATGAGCGAATACCTGAAATTTCATCTGCTGTCGCAGAGCAAACCGATTATCGCCCTGCTGAGCATGAAACGTCTGGAAGACCATCTGCCAAAGACATTCATGCGTATCCACCGTTCATATATCATCAACTTGAAGAAAATCAAGGAAGTAAACAAGAGCCGTGTTATCCTTAGTGACGAGATTTATCTGCC
>DMYZ01000078.1:0-3509 GCA_003483565.1 Prevotella sp. | reverse complement strand
ATTATTACACTTCTATAGGATCTTATGATATAAGGCTACAATATCATCGCGGGTGACCTCTCTCGGGTTGCCCGGAGTACAGACATCCAAAACAGCCTGGTCAGCCAGCGCATCTATATCTTTTTCATGAATACCGAGATCGGCAAGGTGCTGAGGTATTCCTACCTCGATGCTCATACGCTGGATCTCATCACATGAAGCCTCTGCAGCCTCCTGCTTTGTCATCCCCTCCTTATAAACTTCAAGGGCCTTGGCGATATCTACATATTTATCGAGTGCTGCCGGAGCATTGAAGCGCATTATCGTTGGCAGCAAGACTGCACAGGCCACTCCATGCGGAATATCATGCAAGGCACTCATAGGGTGAGCCATACCATGGTCTACCCCCAGACCGACATTAGAGAAAGCCATTCCTGCAATATACTGCGCTACGGCCATACCGTCACGGGCCTCGGCATTTTTGCCGTCAGCAACAGCCACAGGCAGATAGCGATGGATCATATTAATAGCCTTGAGCTCGAACATATCACTCATTTCCCATGCACCTTTGGTAATGAGCCCTTCTATAGCATGAGTCATCGCGTCCATACCGGTAGCTGCAGTAAGTCCTTTAGGGAGACTGTACATCAACTCGGCATCGACAATAGCTGCACAAGGAATATCATTAGGGTCTACACAGACCATTTTCTTTTGCTTGGTCTCATCGATGATAACATAGTTTATCGTCGTTTCGGCAGCAGTACCTGCTGTAGTTGGCAAAGCAATAATAGGCACTGTTTTATTTTTTGTACCGGCAACACCTTCCAGTGATACGACATCATCGAACTTCGGATTATTGCTGACAATACCGATGCCTTTGGCCGTATCCATAGAAGATCCGCCCCCGATAGCGACAATAAAATCCGCCTTGGCATCCTTCAAGGCCCTGACTCCATTCTTGACATTGGTAACGGTAGGATTCGGTTTTACATCATCATAGATCTCATAAGGAATTTTGGCGTCATCAAGAACGTCGAGAACCATTTTGGCTACACCGAATTTCATCAATCCTTTATCCGTAACCACGAGAGCTTTCTTAAAGCCAAGACGAGCAACGACTTCCGGGATCTGTTTTCTTGCACCTGGTCCAAAATAGGACACCTCATTCAAAATAAATCTGTTGACCATAATTGTAAGTTGTTATTAAGTTAGTAATATAAAAGATTTTCTGTTTCAAATATAGAAAAAACATTTCAATTCATCAAACAGAAGATCAAATATTAAAGATAAAAATCAAAAACAAGCATTCATTTTTATAAAAAATAAAATTACTTTTATTGTTCTCTGAATAAATAAATAAGTACTTTTGCATAGTAAATTCAATAAAAATGCTGCAACTAGACAATTTCTACAAAGCACGTTACGTGCTGAGCAAAGTACTGAGAACGACAGAATTGATTCATGCAAAAAAAATCAATCCTGACGTAGACGTGTATCTTAAACCGGAATGTCTCCAGAAGACGGGCTCTTTCAAGATAAGAGGCGCCTACTACAAGATTTCCCAACTGACAAAAGAGGAAAAAGCCAAGGGGGTCATCGCTTGTTCCGCAGGTAACCATGCACAGGGTGTTGCCCTGGGAGCGACCTCTATGGGGGTGAAAAGCTTGATCTGCCTCCCTGAAGGAGCACCGATAAGCAAAGTGGAAGCGACCAAACGACTTGGTGCAGAGGTCTGCCTCGTCCCCGGTGTTTACGATGACGCTTATGCCCGCGCCATCCAGTTACGGGACGAGAAGGGCTATACCTTCGTTCATCCTTTTGATGACGAAGATGTCATAGCCGGCCAGGGCACGATAGGACTGGAGCTCATGGATCAGTTTCCAGAAGTAGAAGCTGTTGTGGTTCCTGTAGGCGGAGGCGGCCTGATCAGCGGCGTTGCCTATGCCATCAAGAGTCTCAATCCTAAAGTCAAGGTATATGGAGTCCAGGCAGAAGGGGCTCCCAGCATGTTCAATAGCATCCACGACAAAAAGATCGAAAAGTTGAATGCTGTTTCAACCATTGCAGACGGCATTGCAGTAAAGGAACCCGGAAAAATCACTTTCAATACAGTCTCTAAATATGTAGATGAGATCGTAACCGTGTCTGAAGATGAGATCTGCGCTGCCATCCTGCAATTGTTGGAAAGCGAAAAGATGGTGGCAGAAGGAGCCGGGGCGGCCAGTGTCGCTGCGGTCATGTTCAACAAACTGCCGGTGAAAGGAAAGAAGACTATTTGTGTTGTAAGCGGCGGCAATATCGACGTGACAATTCTCAACAGGGTAATCAACCGTGGTCTAGCCAAAGCCGGCCGACTCTGTACCCTGGAGATGGAACTGGACGACAAACCGGGAGAGCTGGTAGAAGTCTGTACTGTCATCGCCAAGCTCGGTGCCAACATCACCGGAGTGTTCCATGACCGTTCTGCCAACCGCAAAAAAGTCAACACCTGTAATCTCCGTGTAGCCATGGAGACTAAAAATCAGGAACATATTGATGCTATCATCAAGGCTCTGGAAGGCCGTGGTTTCACCATCCTGCACAAGCCTGTCTGATTCATTCTAATCAAGACGGATTCTAGCATATCCCCTGTCAATAACAGATATATCATCAACTAAAAATATCAGTAATTATGAAAGCAATTCACACGGATAACGCGCCTGCTGCCATCGGACCTTACAGCCAGGCTATTGAAGCTAACGGATTTATCTTTGCCTCAGGTCAGATTCCTATTGATCCGAAAACAGGCAACCTGGTAGAAAAAGATATCAGGAAACAGACCATTCAGGCCATCACGAATGCCGGAAACATCCTTAAAGCTGCCGGAGCAGATCTCTCTAAGGTGGTAAAGACAACGGTGTATCTGGCTGACATGAATGACTTCACGGCCATGAATGAAATCTATGCACAGTATTTCTCTGAACCATACCCTGCCCGCTCAGCTGTTGCTGTAAAAGACCTGCCTAAGGGTGCTCTTGTAGAAGTGGAAGTGCTTGCTGCAAAATAAAACGAATAAAGCAAGGCTTATAGCCTTGCTTTATCCCTTTTATTAAAATACATTTAATGTGTATTGATCATTTTACATTTCCTGCCTTAATAAGATATTCAGCGATCTGAACGGCATTAAGGGCTGCACCCTTACGGATCTGATCACCTGTCAGCCATAAGGTACTCCCGTTATCATCAGCAAGATCTTTACGGATACGTCCTACGTAGACATCATCCTTGCCTGCACTTTCCAGTGGCATCGGATAAACATAGTTTTGAGGATCATCTACCAGAGTGACACCCGGAGCGACTTTCAGAGCCTCACGGATTTCATCTGCCGAAAGCGGACGCTCCGTCTCAAACCATACACTCTCCGAATGAGAACGGAGGGAAGAGACCCGGACACAGGCAGCTGCCGTGCGGACATCGCGGAGAATGATCTTGCGCGTTTGATTGTATTTCTTCATTTCTTCTTTTGTATAGTCATTAGGCGTCATTTTGTT
>DMYZ01000219.1 GCA_003483565.1 Prevotella sp. | reverse complement strand
CGTTTCACAATATATGAATTACATGAATGGACTCCCATTGGTAGAATCAAGTACGCACTGAAATAATTCTACCAATAGGTAATTTTTATAAAATATCTTTGTCCTCAGAAAAACTTTAATAATTTATTGTATGCAAATAAAATTAATTCTATTAATGTTCTTGTTTCCTCTAATGATGGTAGCACAGACATTTAAAGTTCAAGGTATAGTTGTTTCAGAAACGGATGGAAGTCCGCTACCTGGTGTTACTGTTAATGTAGTTGGTACGACTAATTCCACAATTACAGATGTAGATGGACATTATTCCATCAATACAATGGCTCCAGGTAAATTACGATTTTCTTTTATCGGATGTAAAGCGCTGACGAAGAATTTTAATGATGCTTCTACAGTGAACGTCAAACTAGCCGATGATGTTAATATGCTTGATGAGGCTGTGGCCATTGGTTATGGTTCTTTGAAGAAAAGTGACCTAACTGGTTCTGTGGCGGTTATCAATTCCGATAATCTCAAGAAAACACCGGCAGCTACTGTAGATCAGGCTCTTCAGGGGCGGGCGGCTGGTGTAACGGTAAATGCTAGTTCAGGTCAGCCTGGAGCTGCTGCCGAAGTACGTATTCGGGGTATAGGGACAGTAAATAATTCTGCACCTATATATGTAGTAGATGGTGTGATCCTTGATGACATATCATTTCTTAGTCCTAACGATATAGAGTCAACAGAAATTCTCAAGGATGCTTCTGCAACCGCTATTTATGGTTCACGTGGAGCTAACGGCGTAATTCTTATAACAACAAGGAAAGGAAAAAATGGACATGCCGCAGTTTCTTTTGACATGTACTATGGTTGGCAGAACCGTTGGAAAAAACTTGATTTGCTTGGAAAGAGCGATTTCATAAATACATATCTTACCCTTAATGCAAATAAGACAGAACGTAACTATTATGCAAATAAAGGTTTCGACGAGTGGTTGCAAACCTATAAGATGGGAAATGACTCTCATTATGCCGTAGCAAAGACTGCAAAATATCCTGATGGTATTGATTATTCGGCCATCAATACTGATTGGCAAGATGAAGTATTCAATTCAAATGCAGTTATTCAGAATTATCATGCTTCCATTGATGGGGGAACTGACAAGTCAAATTATTCCTTCAGCACGAGTTGGTTTAACCAAGATGGTACTATTATAGGTTCTAACTATGATCGTTTCACGTTGCGTGCTAATACATCTTTTCAGGTAAAACCGTGGTTGAAGATTGGTGAAAATCTTTCTTATGTCTACTCTAAAGGACGTAATGCCATGAACAATAGTGCTAGCCCGGGTGCTTCCATCTTATCAGCTGCACTTGCCATGGCTCCATGGGATCCGGCTTACTACCAAGATGGCGCACATAATCGAGTAGGAGATGATTTTAGTGGACGTATTGCAACTCCTTCAAATTTTAAGAATGTCGTTAATCCATATAGCATGGTTAATAATTCAAATCCTAAGGATCTAACTAGTAGATGGATAGGAAATATCTTTTTGGAGCTTACACCATTCAAGGGATTTTCTTATCGAACAAATTTTAGTTATGATGAAGTAGATGTTAATCATCGTTTGTTCAAACCGGCTTATGAAATTTCCACTTATGACTATTTATCGGAGAATTTTCTTGAGCGTTCAATGACTCATTACAGTACATTTACATGGGAGAATATTTTGAACTATAGTACGAAAATTAAAGATCACAGTCTTAATTTCATGTTGGGACAGACCACAGAAGAATACAACTATTATACAATCAGCGGTTCCGGCTCAAACATTATGGATCCAACAGAAAGCAACTGGTATTTAAATAAAACAACAGATTTGCGTGGATTTGCCGGTGATGGTGTAAGTAGAACCCGCAGATTATCATTTCTTGGGCGTATACATTATACATATAAAGACCGTTATCTGATGACTTTAAGTTTCCGTGCAGATGGTTCTAATAAGTTTCCTGAAAACATATGGGGATATTTTCCTTCTATTGCCTTAGCATGGAAAATGAGCGAAGAATCATGGATGAAAAATATAGAATATCTAGATTACCTAAAAGTTCGTGCAGGTTGGGGACAGATTGGCAATGACAAAATAAGTAATGATGCTTTTAACCAGACAGTATTTTGTTCCGGTCCTACGTTCTCTGATTATCCACTTGGACAGAGTGGAACTATTACTCCGGGTGCCACCATACTTACATATGTAAACCAAGGAGGAAAATGGGAACGTACTGAGACATGGAACGTCGGTGTGGATGCTGCGTTCAAAAATGGTTTGTTATCAGCCACTGTTGAACTTTTCTCGCGTAATACAAAGGACATGCTTCTTACAGTGAAAGGACCGGCTTGGGTTGGTAATCGCTATGATGCTCAGAAAAATGTCGGTGAAGTAAATAATAAAGGCATTGAAATTACTTTGGGACATCATTATCACATTGGTAACTTGAATTATTCTGTAGATGGTAATGTCTCATTTATAAAAAATGAACTTACCAAACTTAATGGAGGAGATCCTGTCTGGGGGGCATATACTGTGTGTGATGAAGGTTATGGACTTTATACTTTTTGGGGATATAAATACCAGGGTGTCTATAAAACGGATGATGAGGCGAACAAACACTTATGGGGATATGAAAAGAGTGGAGAAACTAATCCTTATCATGCAGGTGATGCCATCTTTGCTGATCTGGATGGCAATGGTATTATCGATGATAAAGATAAAAAAGATATTGGAAATCCATTTCCGTGGCTTACTTATGGTTTGAATATCGGTGCTGATTGGAAAGGTATTGACTTGCAATTATTCTTTCAAGGCGTTGCTGGTAATAAAATATACAATCAGATGCGTGTACGAACGGAGGGAGACGGTACTCAGAGCCAGCTCAGTTCGAAGATGCTTGGTGTTTGGACTGCAGATAATGTCAACGGAAATATACCGAATCCTCGTGGAAACTCGAATAACTTTGTTGCAAGTAGCCGTTTTATTGAAAGTGGTACATATTTGCGTCTTAAGAGCGTTCAACTTGGTTATACTATACCGCAGAAGATTCTCAATAGGGCTGGTGTATCAAAACTCCGAGTTTATACTCAAGTAAGCAATCTGTTCACTATTACTCCTTATACCGGTTATGATCCTGAAGTTAATGGAGGAGTAGACTATGGTAATTATCCTCAGTCACGTACCTTTATTATGGGGTTGAATATGACATTCTGATACCGTGTATTAATGAAAATATAGAATAGAATGAAAACAACTAGAATTTTTGTATATATAACAGTTGCAGCAGCTATGCTTGTCGTGACTTCATGCAACGATTGGTTGACAGCGAAAACTCCGGGTACTAGTACCAGAGATGAATTTTTTACATCTGGAGAAACTGCAAAAAAAGTGGTAACAGCAGCATATGTACCCCTTATGTGGGAGTACGGAAGTACTTACTATCCTGAATGGTTTATTGGGGATGTCGTTTCAGATGACGCTCTTAAGGGAGGTCAGACAGTAACTGATATGGCAGATGTTTATGATATGGAGAATTGGAAGACCAATACTAATAATACTTTTCTTCTGGAATTTTACCGGGCTCAGTATCAAGGTGTTGGTCGTGCAAATTTGGCACTTGACGAGATTCAAAAGATAAAGACAACATCAACATTTACTTCCAATTTGAAGAACCGTTACATAGGTGAGGCTAAATTCTTGCGTGCTATGTACTATTTCCGCCTAGCTCGTATCTTTGGTGGTGTAGCCCTTGTGGATTATGTTGTAGATAGTTCCAATAAATGGGAGCAGAGTCGTTCCTCGCGTGATTCCACATTTCTCTTTATCATTCATGATCTTAAGTCTGCAGACAGTACTTTATGGGTGAAGAGTAAATATGATCCGGCTGATCTTGGTCGTGCAACAAAAGGTGCTGCTGAGGCAATGCTGATGAGAGTAAACCTTTATCGTGCGGGTTTCTTGAGTCAAGACGGAAATATGGCTGAGGCACAGAAGTGTTATACTGAAGTGAAGAAGTATGGGGAGCTGCTGAAAGCTAGTGGAGAATATTCTCTCTGTGAAAAATATTTTGATAATTTTACTTTGGCAGGAGAGAATGGAAAAGAAAGTGTATTTGAGATACAGTACACAGAAGATCCTCAGAGCGACTATGGTGAAGGGGAAGGTTTTACTCGTGGAACCTTTACGTGTATCCTCCAACGTTCGCGTTCCACTCAGCTAGGAGGTGGATGGGGATTTGACAAACCGACACAAAATCTTTATAATGAGTTTGAAGCAGATGACCAGCGCCGTGACGAGACAATCCTAAATCCGACAGACGATCAAATAGAGACTCCCGCACAGGAAATATATCTTGGTGATCGTTATTGTAATCGCAAGTATGCAATGTATACAGATGGACCGGATGGAGGTCTTTACACATTGTCTCATGCCAGTCGTGGTCCATTGAACTATAAGATTATACGTTATTCTGATGTATTACTTATGTATGCTGAAGCATGTTGTGAGCTTGGAAATCTTGATGAGGCAAAAAATGCGCTTAACGAAGTGCGTGGTAGGGTGGGATTGGACGCTTTTCCTTATACGGCAAAAATTCAAGGTAAGAGCGTCACCTTTACTGATAATCAGTCTGATTTGCGCATTGCTATCCGTCATGAACGACGCGTGGAATTTGCTATGGAGGGGCAGCGTTGGTTTGATCTGTGCCGTTGGGGCATCGCAAAATCTACAATGG
>DMYZ01000147.1 GCA_003483565.1 Prevotella sp. | reverse complement strand
CTATCTGTCCAGGTATGCGTAGTCGTTGTATCATTGACAGGCAGGATCTGAAGTACCCGCTGATGAGTCTGAGCCAGGAAGGTTATAATTTTCTTCAGATCACCAAAATCACCGACCCCAAAACTTGTCCTGGAACGTAAAGAGAAAACAGGAACAAGAGTTCCGGCCAGCTTACGGTTATAAATAGCAAAAAAGGCCTGATCCTCTTCATAAACAATAACATCACCGCTCCGCAATTCCGGCAGAACAAGAGTGCGGTTCATTCCTGTTTCCCACATAGGAGAAATACCGCCACGATCATCCACAGCGACAAATTTAAATTCGATATCACCAGTTCCTAGAATTTCCGCATTAAGATCAACAGACCAATTATTATATTCTTCCTCTATCATTGGGATAGACTTCACAATATTCCAGTTACCAAAGTAAGATCCTGCCCCGACAACAACTAACCTTTCATAAGCCCTGAGCTGAGGGGCATGTACTTTAACTCTCACCGTCTTAGCATAAGATTGTTCTGGAAGAGCAGATAAATGGCATCTGTTGACACAATCCGTAAAAGCGGATGTATAAAGATAAGAATCCTCCGGGATATCATTCCACCGGTCATAAACGGTATAATTCTCACCTTTCTTTGCATTCAATTCCAAAAGATGAGGAACAATCAACCATTCCTGGCGATCCACCCTTCCATTACTGACTACACTATAATAATACTTAAGGAAAGGAAAGTCAACAGAAGAAAACTGTATATTTCCGGACCAACAAGTACCATTCATTGTTGACATTCGATACTGCCGGGGTTTATCACCCTTACCTGTATCAAATATATTCAAGGTCAGTTCTTCTCCGAAGACAGCCTTATAATCTATATTAAATTCTATTTTCATCTCACGGTTAATAAATCAACAGCTAAGGTAATAAAAAAAGAAAGACATTCTTTACCACTTTGCACAAAAACGGGAAATCACAATGCAAACGTTTGCACAATTCTATCATCTATTTGCTATTTTTCTTTAATGAAAACGACAGAAAGCGAACCCAGCACAAGAAGAACACCTGCAATAATCATCATATTCCCCTGAACAGAACCGACGACAGCCAGGATACTGCCACCTACTGCAGCTGCAACAATCTGCGGTATACATATCGTACCATTAAACAAACCCAGATAGGTTCCCATATGGCCATACCCCTGGAGGGCATTGGTAACAAAGGTGAATGGCATAGCGAGCATGGCAGCCCATGCACAGCCGATGAGAAGGAACGGAATGAAAAGTATGTACTGATCGTGAACAAAAGCAGCCATACAAAAACCGATACCTCCAAGAACCAAGCTCAAACTATAGGCAAACTTACGATTCTTAAACTGAGGCAGAATGGCAGCCCAAAGCACAGAACCTATAGCCTGAACGGCAAAGAGTATTCCCACCCAGTTTCCTGCATCCTGATAGCCTTTGCTGGCTACATCCGTAGTTCCCCAGCAGTTATCAGCTACCGTGCCATTGGTATAAGTCCACATATACATGAAAGCAAACCAGCAAAAGAACTGTACTAATCCAACTTTCCAAAAAGTAGCGGGAGCCTCTTTCAAAAGACGGAACAAATTAGTTTTCTCCTCATCAAGTGGTTCCTTCAGTCCGTTATAAGCAGCATATTCCTGAGGATTCCACTCTTTCACCTTTATTACCGTATAAACAACACAAAGGATCAGAACTGCAGCGCCTATATAGAAACTATAAATAACGGAATCCGGGATTACACCTTTAGACGCAATATTGGCAATGCCCAATGCAGTAAAGGCAAACGGGAAAATATAACCGACAAGACTTCCTGCATTGCAAAGAAAGCTCTGAATAGAATAAGCCAGTCCCTTCTGTTTTTCATTAACCATATCTCCGACCAGCATCTTAAAAGGCTGCATAGCCATATTAATGCTCGTATCAAGAAACATCAGTGCGACCAAGCCGAAAATCATTGCTGTGCCTATCCCCATATGAAAAGAACCGGCATTCGGCAAAAGGCACATTACGATGACTGCAACGAATGCCCCTATAAACAAATAAGGTATTCGGCGCCCAAGTCTGCACCATGTCTTATCACTGCATGCCCCCACAATAGGTTGCACAATAATACCCATCAAAGGAGGCAATATCCAGAAATAGCTTAAATTATGAGGGTCAGCACCTAACGTTGCAAATATTCTGGAAATATTTGCACTTTGCAAAGCATATGCAATCTGCACACCAAAGAAGCCGAAACTTAAATTCCATAATTTCCAGAAATTCAAATCAGGTTTTTGTTTCATATCTTTATTCTTTTAAATTCAAAACTGTTCAGAAATAACTATCTTGTTGTTCCTCTTACAACGAGTCTTGTACGCACAACCCGTCTTTCCACCTTATTAATAGGAATAGATCCTTCCACCTGTCCTATCAGGATATTTGCCGCTTCCTCCCCTACGACTTCCCCTCTTTGCTCCACTGTGGTAAGCATCGGATCACAGGCTTTAGCACGATTACCGTTGGTAAAGCCACAGATCGAGATATCATTAGGTATATGATACCCCATATGCTTGGCCGTATACAATATTCCGATAGCCGTATCATCATTAATGGCAAAAAAACCGTCAGGACAATTTTCCAGAGACAGGATATCCGGTGTGATGGCCTCAGCAGCAGCACGATTATCGCACAGACGGATTAAGTCCTCATCCAACTGTAATCCATTTTTCAACAAGGCATCTTTATATCCGTTGAAACGATTCTTGGATATTTCCATAGTCATAGATGAACCATAAAAAGCGATTCGCCTGCATCCTGTATCAATCATATGAGTCACTGCCGTAAAAGCACCCATATAATCATCAACCACGACTCGTGATGCTTCTACGCCTGTACAGATACGATCATAAAAAACCAGAGGCATTCCTTCATCAACCAGTTTTTTAAAATGATCATATTTAGAAGTTCCCTTTGCCTGTGATACAATCACTCCACACACCTTATATTTATAGAAGGAATCACAGATCTGTACTTCACGTTCATAGCTGTCCTTGCTCTGGGATACCATAATACGGTAACCTCGTGCACTGGCTTCCTCTTCTATACCGGAAAGAATAGAAGAAAAATAATAATGGTTGAATTCCGGCACAATAACTCCGATAATCTTCATTGACTGTGCCCGGTTGTTGCGAAGTGCCGCGCCAATAACATTCGGATAAAAATTATGTTCATGGGCGTATTGCTGGATACGCTCCCGCTGCACCTTACTGATACGGGGACTATCCTTCAAGGCACGTGATACTGTTGCTATAGAAACATTCAGGTCACGCGCTATATCTTTCATCGTTATAGATGACTGTTCTTTCATTAGGTAATTGTTTAGGAATGCTCTGTCGAGCATACTATGCAAAGTTATGCAAATATACGAAATAGTGTTTTCCTATCACACGAATTAATGTTTTTTACCAATGCAAACGTTTGCATATATGAAAACACAATTTTAAACCTAAAACAGTACAAACAATCTTTAATTGGTTTAAATTTGCACTTAATAAATGAAACCTAAACGATTCATGAAGTGATCAACGTGAAAAACTCTGTTAAAGACCTAAACCTATACTGCAGACACGCCATCACCTATACAAATAAAAATAATAACTAAATATTAACTTAAATATCAAAGCAAATGAAGCAGGTAAAATTCAAATTGCCTCTTAGGACAATGGCACTCGCCGGAGGATTGTTCCTTTCTGCTGTGACTTTCGCACAGTCAAATACTGTCAAGGGTTCGGTAAAGGACGCAAGCGGAGATCCCATCATTGGTGCTACGATTACAGCCAATGGAAAACCGGTTGGTGTAACCGACTTCGATGGTAATTTCTCCGTTCAGACGGATAAAGGTACAGAACTCACCATTACTTACATCGGCATGGCTCCGACAAAAGTAAAGGCTGACAACAATCTTAATATTATTATGAAGACTGATGACAAGACCCTTAACGAAGTCGTTGTCATCGGTTATGGTGTAGCCAAGAAGAGTGATTTGACAGGTTCTGTCACCGCCATCAAACCAGACAGCAAAAACAAAGGTTTAATTATCAACCCACAGGATATGCTTGAAGGCAAGGTCGCAGGTGTAAACATTACCACAGATGGCGGTACACCTGGTGCAGGCGCTAAGATTCGTATCCGTGGTGGTTCGTCTCTGAATGCCAGCAATGATCCTTTGATTGTCATTGACAACGTACCTATTGACAATAATGGCATTGAAGGAGTTTCCAATATTCTTTCAACGATTAATCCCCAGGACATTGAAAGTTTCAACATTTTGAAAGATGCTTCCGCGACAGCTATCTATGGTTCCCGTGGATCCAATGGCGTCATTATCATTACAACAAAGAAGGGACATCGCGGTCAGAAACCAACGGTATCTTATGCCGGAAGCATGAATATAGGCTGGAAGAAAAAGACCATAGATGTTCTCGACGGCAACGAATACAGAGCTCTCATCAAAAGCAGATTCGGTGAAAACAGCGATGCATACTCGGCTTTGGGTACTGCCAATACCAACTGGCAGGATCTTATCTACCGTACGGCGATCAGCCATGATCATAGCATAACTGTTTCAGGAGCTGTCAAAAATCTGCCTTATCGTGTGTCGGTCGGCTATACAGGCCAACAGGGTATTCTCAAGACATCTGATTTCAAACGTGTCACAGGATCTTTCAATCTTAATCCGACATTACTTGACAACCACCTGACGATAAATATAAATGCCAAGGGTATGTACGCTCATTCTCAATTTGCCAATACAGATGCTGTCGGTTGTGCAATCCACATTGACCCTACACAGGATCCTTATTCCTATACAGCCCCCTTACATCAGTCCATAGCAACAGAAATGATGAAAAATATGGATGGTTATTTTGAATGGCCCATGGCTGGTGCATACGATGATCCGACATGGCCATATACATGGAATAATCAGGCAAAAGGATCTAAAAATCCACTAGCCATTCTTAATGAAATGAGTGAGATTGCTAACAGCAGGGAATTCATCGGCAGCGCCGATTTTGACTATAAAGTACATGGCTTTGAAGATCTGCGACTGCACGCCACTTTGGGTGCAGATATAGCCAAGGGTACTCAGAACCGCAACGATTCTCCAGCTGCACCGGATTATATTTATTATGGATCTTACGGTTTTGAATCTAAATTAAAAAGAAACCTTACCTTCAATGCTTATGCACAATATTTTCATGATTTCAATGACCAATATCTGAATCACTTCGATATTATGGGTGGATATGAATACCAGCATTTCTGGCGTAATGACAACTATGACTATACCGGATATTATCCTTCTACGAATCCTACTGTAGACAGTAACGGGAATCCTCTGGCTGGAACAGCACGCCCACATACACCTTATTTCTTTAAAACAGAGAATTTCCTTGTTTCTTTCTTCGGTCGTGCCAACTGGAGCATGATGGACCGCTACTATGTCACAGCTACCGTCCGTGACGACGGCTCTTCCCGTTTCAAGAAGCACTGGTCTGTATTCCCTTCCGCAGCTTTTGCCTGGAAGATCAATCAGGAAAACAACTTTAAGGATATCCAATGGCTCTCTGACCTGAAGCTTCGTCTCGGTTGGGGTATGACCGGACAACAGGATGTTGCCAGTGATTATGGCTGGATTCCTACTTATTCCAAAAATCAGGGCACCAAGGCCTTCTATCCTGTACTTGACGGTGACCAAGGTGAACTTTATCGCCCGGATAACTATACACCGGATCTGAAGTGGGAAACAACTACTACTTACAACCTCGGACTTGACTGGGGTATTTTAAAACAAAGACTTTCCGGAAGTATTGACTGGTATTACCGCAAGACAACAGATCTGCTGAACTATGCTCCGACACAAGCCTTCATGGCCTATCGAAACCAGGCTTGGCAAAATATCGGTTCTATGAGCAATACCGGTACTGAAGCAGCCATCAGCTGGAAGGCTATCCAGAGTAAAGATCTGTACTGGACCTTGGATTATAACTTTACATACAACTACAATAAGATTACAGATCTCTCAGGGGTCAGCTCCGACGGTTCTCCTGTTCCCAACACGAATATTACTATCGGCACCGACAAGCATCTGGAATATAACCAAGTAGGTCATCCTATGAATTCCTACTATGTATACCAGCAGGTTTATGACAAAAACGGTAAAGCGATTGAAGGTGCCGTAGTAGACCGTAACGGTGACGGTCAGATCACAGAAGCAGATAAATACTTCTACAAGAGTCCGGCGGCCCCGGTAACAATGGGTCTGGCATCCCGTATAGAATGGAAGAACTGGGATTTCAGTTTTTCTCTCCGTGCAAGCCTTGGCAACTATGTATACAATAATGTGGCACAGAGTTACCATAACACTAGTAACAACGCTTTATGGGCACCAACTAATTTTTTAAGTAACACGACACCAGCTGCTATTG
>DMYZ01000100.1 GCA_003483565.1 Prevotella sp. | reverse complement strand
GAGGGTAATGTGAAGAAGAATGCTGAGTGCTATTCTGACGAACTTAAAGGGATGTGTGACATCTGGCTATGATTGTAACTACCGATATTGAGGATATTATACTTGCTGCCTGTCAAGGCTTCGGAATCAGCAAGACCACTACCGAGACGCCGATTATCGACGGCACTACGAACAGCGGGCTTACTGAGGAGATGATCATCATCCATGCGAAGGCACAACAGGACGGAAAGTACTGGCTTCCTTCATTTGTCGAGGTAAATGTCTGTGTCCCGGACTTTGAAAGCGGAAATAGGAACAGAAACAGACTGAATGAACTCGAGAGGATGGCCGAGAAGATATTTTTGAAACCGGTTGCAGGCGTTCATGACGGAACAAGTTATACTTTTTCCCGGTACT
Organism: Prevotella sp.; assembly: GCA_003483565.1. Lineage (GTDB taxonomy): Bacteria > Bacteroidota > Bacteroidia > Bacteroidales > Bacteroidaceae > Prevotella. The sequence continues at coordinate 4,968 of DMYZ01000100.1, read as the reverse complement.
CTATAGGCATTGAGGCTGACACAAGTCTCAAATGTCATTATGTCAATTGTAGATTATTGTTTAATGTTTTAAATGTTTAAAAATTATGGCTGTTTGTGCAGGAATTAAAAAGATTGTATATGCTGATCCGAGTGTCGTTACAGCAGCTCTTACAGCAGCTACCGCCAAGACTGTTATTCAGGCGGCTATCTCGGCAGGGAATACCGTAGATAATGTACATGGTGAAACCTGGACCCTTGATGAGGCTGAGAGTGCGCCTACCGGTTACAAGAATCAGCTTAATGGTAAGAACTACCGTTACGACCGTCCGACAGAAGGGGACATCACACCTTCCTTTACTATCGGCCAGTATGATTATGCCTTGAAGAAAGCTTTCATGGGCGGTGATGTAATTGAAGGTTCTGACAGCAAGCCCGTAGGCTGGTCACGTCCGGATGTGAAGGAGACCATTAACAAGGCTCTCTTCTGCCTTACTGATGACGGTGTATGGTTTATCTTTCCGAAGTGCTACATAGACGCTCATGAGGCTAACACGGACAAGGCCGTGGCAATCTCTGTAAAGGCGTATGTCCTGCAGCCGGATGTTACCGGTGTTGCTTCGGAATACGACCTTGATGAGAGCGCTGTAGGAGCTTTGACTACATCAGGCACTGGAACTGGAGCTTAATTTTAAGGTAGATTGTTTTTCAGGGTTTCGGGGCGTTTGCGGATTTCCGCTTCCGCCCCTTTTTAAATCAATATTATGGATGAAAGTGCTAAAATAGTAAGTGATGCGATTGTCGGAAATGATTTCAAGACCGTCTTCGTGAACGGTAAGGCGTATACTCTTGATCCCCCTACGATAATCAAGATAGCTGGCGCAACGTCCTGTCTGTCAAGGGTGGAAATGGATGATAAGGCACAAACGATCAAGGAACTGCTTATGTCATGCAAGGATGCGAAAAATTATGCAAGGGCGTTATCCTGGCTGATAGAAGGAGACGATAAATTGGCTGATGAACTTTCCGAAGGTACTTATGAAGAAGTTGTCAATGCCCTTTGCGATGGATTTGATCTGATCTCAACATCGGTTTTTTACAAAGCTGCCAGTTTGATGAAGACCGCAAGCCAGCTGACAGCAACTCCAAGGCAGAATTAAGCGGAGGAAAAACGTTGCTCGGTCTTATTGCAACGTTCATGGATACATTACATCTGACCTATGACGAAGTGGTCAATAAGATACCGTATCGGAATCTTATTATCATGCAGAGAGACAAACAGCATGAGGCGTTATACGGTAAGGTTCATAAGGTAAGTGGCAAGGAACTCGCTATGAGATACAGGAAATGATCAGAAGATAGTCAGAGTATTTTTGTTAGTTAAGACTGCTTATCCACGAGGATAGTCAGTCTTAAACGTTTTTATTTTAAGTATTATTAACCATATAAGTGATAAAAAGTGATAAAAAGTGGCACATGTATGGAACATTATGATTACTTTTGCTACAGTAGTACAAATAGTACATCAAAAGTATAATTATAACAGATAATTACATATATGGCAAGAATCAAATCCATGACACAAGATGATATTTTAAAGTTGAAAGCAGTAGCTTTATATGTCATTGATAAATGTAAAGGGATAGATTATTTTCATTTATTTAAAATTATCTACTTTGCAGATAAAGAACATTATGCTGTTTATGGCCGTCGAATTATAAAAGATACCTTCTGCGCATTGAAAAACGGCCCGGTACCGTCAAATCTGTATAATGCTATTAAAGACGCTACAGGGAAAGAGAAATTAAATAATACCTATTTAGAGATCATTTCAAATTCTATTGAAGCTAATGATCCTGATTACGATTATATTATTACTGCTAAAGAAAAACCCGATATGGATGAATTATCCAAATCGGATATTGAGATGTTGGATAGATCAATCGATGAGAATCTTAGTCTTCCCTTTCCGGTCCTGTCCAAGAAATCTCATGATACTGCATGGCAAACTGCAAATGCTATACATCCTACCTCTGAGATAGATCCTTTATTAATGGCTCAGGCTGCAGGAGCATCAGATGCCACTATGGATTTTATCCGTGAAAATGAAGAACTTGATAAGATCTTAAATTCATGATATGCCTTCTCTAGCTGATCTTATATCCCCATTATCACGGAAAGATCTTTTGTCAACTATCCAACCAGGAGATATATTTCGCATAAGACTTACAATAGAAGAGGGCATTACACCTAAAAATAAAGATGATAGTTCCCGCAATAAATATTTTATAGTCATTGGGAAAACGAAAGATAAGAAAGTCATTGGATTTGTAGTCATTAATTCCTGTATTAACCAAAACTTATCTATTCAATTACAACAGCTACATTATCCATTACGAGCCGCAAAATATTTCTTTTTAGATCATGATAGTTATGTATGTTGTGGAGAATTAAAAGAGATAACAATAGAACACTTTTCTGATAGATATACATGTCAGAGTTTTGGATCCATTGATAAAGATGATCTAAAATATATTACTGATGCGGTAATCTCTTCTCCTATTGAATCCCCAAAACATTTGAGAAAATTTGGACTCATATAAAGATTGTGTCTCGTTTAATCAAACTTATATGAAACACACAATTTATTTCTTACAATAGACCTGTTGTAAGTATTTTCTTTTTTATAACCTGTAGCCATAGTCTCCATTTAGGTAAATTTGCCTAAAAAGGAATTATGGAGTTCAAAGGTGATATATCCGGGCTTGACGATCTGGAAAAGCAGATTGACGATGCTTATTTTGGTGGTCTTTCCAAAATAGGAAGGGACGCAACAAGAAATGCCCGTACTCAAGCAAAATATCAGAACCATACTGGCAACCTTCGTAATGGCAATGGCGGTTGTGTAGTCCGTGACGGTCAGATCGTAGACTTATGGGTGGATAATGACGGGGCACATCCTGATGCGATGGAAAATACTCGCAATCTCCTTATTTACTCAGAGAAACAGGGTGACGGACTCTACCTTGCGAATGGTATGGAATATGCTTCATACGTTGAGAGTAAAGGATTTGATGTGATAATGTCCAATGGCCTTCTTTATGCAAAAAGGCAGATTGAAAAGAAAATATAATTATGGCTGGAATAATAGCGAATACAGACGGAGATATACAGAAACTCCGTGCATTGAAGAATGAGATTGAGAATGTCAAGAAATCCCTCAAGGGTATCAACGTGAAAGTTGATATTGACATCAAGGAGCAGGCTGAGAAAAGGCTGCAAGAACTCACTAAGGAATATGATGAACTCGGCAGGAAGGTTTCTGAGACTACTGCCAAGATTGACAGGTCAGCGCAGAACATAATCAATGCTACCAGCAAAATAACACAGGCGCAGGAGAAACTCTCCAAGGCAGCTATGGGTACTTCTTCCGGAAAGGCTAATGCCGATACATCCGGGACAAAGGCACAGACGGAATCCGTAAAGGCACAGGCTAAGGCTTATCTTGATTTGAAAGATGATATAGATGCCGTGCTGGGAACGAGAGAAGATAATATTCACAGGATGGTAGAGGAGCAGAATGCCATCCGCCTTATCAATGCAGAGATAAGTCGTATCAACAAATCCGAACAATGGAGTGGAGATCTTTCATCTACGCAGAAAGCACGGCTTGATGCGCTGAATAATTCCCTTTTGCAGCATAAGACTGCACTTTCAGAGGTCAGACAGTCCCTTGCGAACAATGCTAAGATGGACATATCGGCAGCTACGAGCATGAATGAGATGTCTCAGTCCCTTTCGAGAATGAGGATAGCCTACAGGTCTCTTTCCGAAGAGGAGAGAAACTCACCTTTCGGCAAGGAACTTCTTGCTTCTATTCAACAGGCGGATGCGAAGATAAAGGAACTCGATTCAAGTATCGGTAATAATCAGAGGAACGTCGGCAATTACAAGATGGCATGGAATGGTCTTGATATGTCCGTGCAACAGATTGTAAGGGAGCTGCCATCATTGAAGATGGGTATTAATATGTTCTTTCTTGCCATATCAAACAATTTGCCTATTCTGACTGATGAGATCAAGCGGACACGTGAGATGAATGCTGCAATGAAGGCAGCCGGCAAGGAGCCTGTACCTGTATGGAAACAGCTTACAAAATCTCTGGTGAGTTGGCAGACAGTAATGATGGTAGGTATTACCTTGCTTACCGTATATGGGAAAGACATCTTAAATTGGGTAAAGAATCTGTTTACGGCAAAAGATGCACTTACAATCTTAAAAAAGGCTGAAAAAGAGAATACGGACGCCATGCGTAAATTTCATCAGGAATGGGCAACGGATGTAGCAGATTCTGCAAGTAAGCAAATAACCGAATATAAGAAATTGCAAAGAGAATGGAACAAACTTGGCAATAATATGAAGGCCAAAAAATTCTTTATCAGAGCAAATCAAAGTGCATTCAATGATTTAGGCTATTCTGTAAATAATGTAACACAGGCAGAAAGTATTCTTGTTAAAAATACAAGTGCAGTTGTAAATGCTATTATGGCAAGAGCTAAGGCAGCAGCAACGCAGGATGAGGTTACAAAAGTCTATAAACGCTATATAGAAAAGGAAATTAATAACAAGGGAACTGTCAATGGTGGCGGATTCGCAAAAATATTTCATGCTCAAAAGTTTCATGGAGAAACTGTGTACAAGATGAACGCAAGTGATCTTGATACATTAGGATTGAAAAAGGATCAGTTCGATCTCGTAATGAATAATGTTCTCCATCCTTCACATGTAATGATAAGGTTTCATGGCACAGAAGCGCAACTGAATGCAATATCTAAGGCGAGAGCACGTCAACGGTACAAGAACAATACTCAAACTAATAGTTTGTTGTTGCATAAGAATCTGAGTCTTTTGGATTCAGATATGAAATCATCTGCAAATAGTTTGCTGAAAAGTAATAAAATTATAAATGTTCCTTCATACAATTCTAATG
>DMYZ01000210.1:7372-8460 GCA_003483565.1 Prevotella sp. | reverse complement strand
TGTTGTCAAGGTTGGCGATGAAATATTTGAACTTGCATATAAAGAAGCTTTATATATAGGCCGGGGAGATCATGATATATTCTTTAGCAGCAAGAATGTTTCAGAGCCTGCTCTCTTTTATTTTAACAGTACCACTGCTCATAAGGAATATCCTTGCAGAAAGGTGACGAAGGCTGATGCCGTTAGTGTTCATCTGGGATCACTAGAGATGAGCAATGAGCGAACCATAAATAAAATGCTTGTTAATCAGGTTCTTCCTACATGTCAGTTGCAGATGGGAATGACAGAGTTGGCTACAGGAAGTGTGTGGAACACGATGCCTGCGCATGTCCATAGTAGAAGAATGGAAGCTTATTTCTATTTTGAGGTACCAAAAGGACAGGCTGTATGTCATCTTATGGGTGAACCACAGGAGACCCGCCATATATGGATGAAGGAAAACCAGGCTGTGCTTTCTCCGGAATGGAGTATTCACAGTGCCGCTGCAACTCATAACTATACTTTTATTTGGGGTATGGGTGGAGAAAATATTGATTATGGTGATCAAGACTTTTTTGAAATCACAGATCTGAAGTAGTGGCTATGTCATAGGTTCAGAATCAGGATCGTTCATAATCTGCATAGATAAAAGGTTAATATAATTAAAGGAATAAATTAATAAGAAATTTAAATAAAATCAAAATGGACACATTCTCAAAGAATTTTTCTCTGGAAGGAAAGGTCGCTCTGGTAACCGGAGCAGCCTATGGTATTGGCTTTGCCATCGCAGAGGCTTATGCTCAGGCAGGCGCTAAGATTGCATTTAATTGTCGTAGTCAGAAGCATCTGGACCAGGCCTTGGCTGACTATAAGGCTAAAGGTATTGATGTGAAAGGTTATATTTGTGATTGTACTAAAGAGGAAGATGTGAAAAAAATGGTTGCAGAGATTGAAAAGGAACTCGGAGCCATTGATATTCTTGTAAATAATGCTGGTATTATTAAGCGTATTCCTATGGAAGAGATGTCTGTAGAGGACTTCCGGCAAGTTGTGGACATAGACTTGAATGCTCCTTTTATTGTATCTAAAGCCGTTATTCCAAATATGAA
>DMYZ01000210.1:0-7112 GCA_003483565.1 Prevotella sp. | reverse complement strand
GGAAAGTTGCCTTATTAATTCTTATTGTGCTAAAGAATTTTACTTGTTGACCGCATCAGCAAGTTCTGCACCAGCCTTGAATTTTACAACTTTCTTAGCTGCAATTTGAATTTTCTGCTTCGTAGCTGGGTTAATGCCTTCACGGGCAGGACGCTCATTAACGCTGAATGTTCCGAAACCGATGAGCTGAATCTTGTCATTAGCCTCAAGAGCTTCTTTTACTGCGCTAACGGCAGCGTCAAATGCCTTCTTGGAATCAGCTTTGCTTAGGCCTGCACCTTCTGCGATCTTGTTGATTAATTCTGTCTTGTTCATAATCTAGAATATTTAATGATTTAAAGATTTACTTCACTAATTTTCTGACAAATATAGAACATTCCTTTGATAAATCAAATAAAAACCGTTGAAATTTAATGTTTTTAGCTAAAAAAACTCGTATAGAGCCTTGTTTTATGCATTATCACGAAATAATTTCGTATTTTTGTGCCTAAATAATTATCAGAATTTATGAATATTCCAGCAGTAACAAAGAATCTTCTTATCATTAATATATTGGCCTTTCTGGCTATGTTGGGCCTAAGAGGCTTTGGTATAGACCTAAATAGTATATGTGGTCTTCATTTTTTCTTGGCTCCTGATTTTCATTTCTATCAGTTGGTGACCTATATGTTTATGCATGCTGGTTTTCAGCATATCCTTTTTAATATGTTTGCCTTGTGGATGTTCGGTTGTGTTGTCGAACGGGTCTGGGGTCCGAAAAAATTTCTTTTCTATTATATTTGTGCAGGTATTGGTGCTGGTCTTTTTCAGGAGGCCGCTCAGTTTGTACAGTTTTATGTCATGGCTAAGGAGCAGATTTCTGATTTTACTTTCTCCCAGATATTACTTATAGCTCAGAACAGTAGTGAGGCTCTTAATATGTGGACAACAGTGGGGGCTTCGGGTGCTATCTATGCAGTATTATTAGCTTTTGGTATGATTTTTCCTGAGGAACGAATTTTTATGCTTCCGATACCTATTCCGATTAAAGCTAAGTGGTTCGTTTTAGGGTATGTCCTTATCGAACTTTTCTCAGCTCTCTTTACATCGGGCGGTAATGTGGCTCATTTTGCTCATCTCGGAGGTATGCTTATTGGTTTCTTGATGATTCGCTACTGGCAGCATTATCCTTTGTCGAGCCATTATAGCAGATCGGCAGGAGAGCAGTGGTTCACTAATCTTCATAGTCGATGGGAACAGCGTAGCCAGCGCCGCTCAAGTAAAGGCAATAGTAAAAACTCTGATTCTTTTCCTGATGATCGTCAAGATGATTGGAATTTTAATGCCCGCAAGGAGGCAGAACAGAAAGAGATAGACCGTATTCTTGATAAAATACGCAAGAGTGGTTATGACAGCTTGACAACAGAAGAAAAGCAGAAACTTTTCGACCAGAGTTCTCGTAAGTAGTCGGGAGGCAACGTCATGATCCGGGATCTAAAGAAAATAACCGTACAGATGATAGCGGGTGCGAACATCGCCACTATCTTATTGATGCTTTTGACGGGCTATTCTGATAGAATTAATCCTGTTCATCATCCTGATCTGTCGAATATCAACTTGATCTTTCCTGTTTTTCTCTTTCTTAATTTGTGCTTTCTTTTTTTCTGGCTCTTTTTTAGAAATAGAAATGTCTGGATATCTTTTCTGGGTTTTATTGTCTGTTATGTACCGGTAAGGAAATATTTTCCGATAAATTTTCCGGATGAAGTTCCGGCAAAGTCTATTAAGGTAATGTCGTATAATGTATTTCTTTTTGCAGGATGGCAATATCCTGGAACAAACAATCCGATATTACAATATTTTAAAGAACAAAATCCGGATATTCTTTGCTTACAGGAATCAGGATCCGGTGAATTAGGCCAAGCTGTAATAGATTCTGTAATGGATAAAATTTATCCTTATAAATGTATCTGCATCCGAGCTGGTGATTGCCTGTCCTTCTATAGCAAATATCCTATTCTCAGCCACCAGCCTATAGAATATCCTTCTCAGGGAAATATGAGCGCTGCCTGCCGGATAAAGATCGATAGTGATACCGTATGGGTAGTCAATAATCATTTGGAAACTACAGGGCTGAGCCTGCAGCAACGCCAGGACTTTAAGGAAATAATAAAGGGAGAGATGAAGTCTGATACTGCGAGCAGGACATCCCGAAAGCTCATCTCTACATTGGGTGAATCTGTAGCGAAGCGGGCTGTAGAAGCTGATGCTGTAGCTCGTTTCATTCATAGACACCATCGAGAGAGCCTTATTCTCTGTGGAGATTTTAATGACGGACCTATATCATACACCCACAGAATCATAGGGCGAAACTTAATTGACTGTTATAAAGAAACAGGCAATGGACCTGGAATAAGCTACCATCTGAGTGGTTTTTATGTCAGGATAGACAATATCATGTGTACTACGGACTGGACACCTTATCGGTGTAAAGTAGACTCGAAAATTAAGGCATCAGACCATTATCCGATATATTGTTGGTTGAAAAAACGGTCAAAACTATAAAAAATGCGCAAATCAATGCCATAAATTTTCTTAAATGAGAAAAAAATGGTATTTTTGCACGTCTACATAGACGAATTGCAAATTAAGTTTAGAAAAACAATAATAATAAATAAACATATAACAAGAAAATGCAAAACAAAGGAATTGTAATTGTTACTGCCATCCTTTTGACGCTTGCAAGTATCTTCTATTTATCATTCTCGGTTGCTACAAGTTATTATGACAGCCAGGCTGCAAAGATAAAAGATCCTATCGCACAGCAAGATTACAAGGATTCCGTGAAGTATCTTGGAGTATATTCTTACAAGAATTGTCTTGAGACGCAAATCGGCCTCGGTCTTGACCTGAAAGGTGGTATGAATGTTGTTCTGGAAATATCTGTTCCTGATGTTGTTGAGACATTGGCAGATCACAGAAGTGATGCAGCATTTACCAAGGCAATGAGTGATGCCAAGAAAGAAGAAGCTAGTACTCATGATGATTTCATTAAGTTGTTTATCGAAGCTTATCATCGTGACGCTCCCGGCAATAAACTCGCTGAAGTCTTTGCTACCGAAGAGATGCAAGGTAAAGTTTCTCCTCAGAGTTCTGATGCAGAAGTAGAGAAAGCTCTTCGTGTTGAGGTGCAAAATGCTATAGACAACTCTTTCAATGTCGTTCGTACGCGTATTGATAAGTTTGGCGTTGTCCAGCCTAATATTCAGAAACTGGAAGGTCAGCAGGGACGTATCATGGTAGAAATGCCTGGTATCCGTGAACCGGAGCGTATGCGTAAGTTGCTTCAAGGCAGTGCCAATTTGGAATTCTGGGAAACTTATAATGCAGAGGAGGTTATTCCTTATTTGCAGCAGCTGGATCAGAATTTTGCCAATGGCAATGAAACAGCTCAAGATTCAACTAAAGCTGGCCATAAAAAGGTTGCAGTGAAGGTCGCTTCGGCTAAGAAGACGGCTAAGTTCCAATTGAAGAACAGCGACAAGGGCGCAGCTGCCGCTGCCGAGAACAGTGAAAGTGCACAGATGGCTGCAGCTAAGAAAGCACATCCTCTTCTTGCTATGTTGCAGACTACGGGCCAGAACAGTTTGGCTCTTGTCGGCTATGCTAATGTGCGTGATACAGCAGCTGTTAATAAGATTATTTATTCTCAGACGGCTAAACATGTTCTTCCTTCAGACTTGAAACTGCTGTGGAGTGCAAAGCCTGCAGCTCTTCAGGGTGCCAAGAATATTTATGAGCTTTATGCTCTGAAAATTACTACTCCTAATGGTCGTGCACCGCTAGAGGGTAATGCCATTACTGATGCTAAGGATGAATTCGATCAGTTCTCTAATCCTGTTGTCAGTATGACAATGAATACGGAAGGTGCTCATAAATGGGCTCAGCTGACTAAAGCTAATGTCGGTAAAGCTATTGCCATTGTTTTGGATGGAGTCGTTTATTCTGCTCCTCGAGTTAATGGTGAGATTGATGGTGGCAATTCTCAGATAAGTGGCAATTTCACAATTGAGGAAACTAAGGATCTGGCTAATACATTAAAGTCTGGTCGTATGCCTGCTCCGGCTCATATTGTCCAGGAAGAGATTGTTGGTCCTACTTTAGGTGCCCAGTCCATTCATCAGGGGCTCGTTTCATTCGCTATTGCTTTTGTCCTGCTGATGGTCTTCATGGTTGTCATGTATGATTTCATCCCGGGTATGATGGCCAACGGTGCCTTGATCATGAACTTGTTCTTCACCTTAGGTATTTTGGCGTCCTTCCAGTCGGCATTGACGATGCCAGGTATTGCCGGTATAGTGCTGACGTTAGGCACGGCCGTTGATGCCAATGTGCTGATATATGAACGTATCAAAGAGGAGATGCGCTTAGGGAAAGGAATTAAGGATGCTCTTGATCTGGGTTATAAAAATGCCTTTTCTGCAATCTTTGACTCGAATTTAACGTCGTTGATTACCGGTGTTATCTTATTGGTTACCGGCTCGGGTCCTATTCGTGGCTTTGCTGTTACATGGATTATTGGCTTGATCGTATCCTTCTTTACAGCTGTATTTATGACACGTCTGGTATTTGAGTATAAACTCAAAAAGAATCATTGGCTTAATCAGAAATTCTATACAGTCTTCTCGAAAAACTTGATGCAGGGTACTCATATACATTTTATGAGTATGTTTAAGCGGTCATTTTCTATATGGGGCGTTTTTATTATAATCTGCTGTATTAGTTTCGGAGTAAGAGGATTAAGTAAGAGTATTGACTTCACCGGTGGTCGTAATTATGTGCTAACATTTGAAAAATCTGTTGAACCTGAGCAGATCCGCAGTGTACTGAATAATACTTTTGTTAATACCGATGGAACAAAGGCTACCACGACGGCTATAGCATTAGGGACAGATCATAAGACTATCCGTATTTCAACTAACTATATGATCAATTCCAATGATCCTAATATTGATAATAAGGTAGAGAATGTTCTTTATTCTACATTAAAGAAAGCCGGTTTCGTATCTCAGAAGAATCTTGAAGATTTCAAGAATCCGGATATTCGTCAAGGTGGATCTATTATCAGCAGCACTAAGGTTGGTCCTTCTGTTGCTAAGGATATTACCAATAGTGCCATCATAAGTATCGTATTGTCATTGGTATTTATCTTCCTGTACATTCTTGTCCGTTTCCGCAATATAGGTTTTTCTGTCGGCTCTATTGTAGCCTTAGCGTGTGATACAGTTCTTGTTATTGGTGTCTATTCTTTGTTATGGGGACTTGTTCCATTCTCTCTTGAGGTCGATCAAACCTTTATTGGTGCTATTTTAACGGTTATTGGTTATTCAATCAACGATAAAGTGGTTGTCTTTGACCGTATTCGTGAGAATTTACGTAACCATCGTAATAATTTAGGAAACACAAATATTCAGAAATTGTTCAATGATTCTATCAATGAGACTCTTTCGCGTACCATAAATACTTCCTTGGCGACGTTGATTGTATTGGTTGTAATTTGTGTACTTGGCGGTGAGAGTATTCGTAGTTTTTCATTTGCTATGATTCTTGGTGTTGTCTTCGGTACATTATCTTCTATTTTTATTGCTTCTCCAGTGGCTTATCTGGTCTTGGGTAAAAAGATTGAAGAAAAATATGATCATGCCTCTAATACTCCTGATGCGGTAGAAGTAAAAGAATAATATTGATATACTCTCCATAAAGGAGAGTATATTTTAAAATAAAAAAGGCTGTTACATATCTTGTAACAGCCTTTTTTGCTTTCTTGCCAAAAGAGTGATTCCACCGAGAATCGAACTCGGATCAAAGGTTTAGGAAACCTCCGTTCTATCCATTAAACTATGGAACCGTTTTCTTAGGTGTGTGCAAAGGTACAATAAAAAGAGTTTATTTGCAAATTTTCTAATCTCCATTATTCATTATTGCAGATCTGTTCCTTATTAATGAATAACAAACCGGGCTACTAATGGCAAATGGTCACTGTATCCATTCTGATATCTGGGTCCTTGATAACAGCGCATAGGATGAACCGATCCATATTTTTCATCTTTTTCTAATAAAAACGGGAGATCACCTATGTAACATGATATGATATTATTGCATGCCGGCGGACTACAAAGAATATGATCCAGACTTCCCCATTCACCTTGATAGCGATAAGTTCCTTTTGCTCCATGGCTTCCAATGGCTTTGGCTGATATATCTTTCATATTGTGGGTATATATTGCTTCCAGTGAAGGAGAAGAGGTGTAGTCATTAAAATCTCCTGCAATAATGATTCTGGCCTGCGGTGACTTGTTGCGGACAGAGTCGATGGCATCAGCAAGATATTGCGCTACTAAAAGCCTGTGAGGGCGTGATATCTTCTCACCTCCATATCGGCTTGGTGCATGGACGACAAAGATATGGAGAGTATCGTTGTTAATGATTTGTCCACAAGTATATAAAATGTCTCTTGTAGGACGCATGTTTTTGCTTGGCTTAATACGGATAGCATAGGTACGTATTGGACTAAAGCTAGCCGGCTGGTATAGGAGAGCGACATCAATGCCTCTTTCATCCGGTGAGTTCGTAATAAAATATTTATAGTGTGCTTTTCGGAGAAGTGAGCGCTGAGTGAGATCTCTTAGGACAGAATCGTTTTCCACTTCACATAAAGCTACCATATCCGGTAACTGCCATCCATGGATAGAATCGTCTCCTAAGGCTACAATCTCTTGCCCAATATGGTTCAGCTTGTGCCAGTAGCGTGTATGGGTCCAATGATAACTTCCATTGGGAGTAAATTCGTAGTCATTTTTAAGAGTATCATGCTGGGTGTCGAAGAGATTCTCGCAGTTAAGTTCAATAAATGTGAAAAGACTGACAAGAAGAGTGGTAATCATTTTTTCTCCTTTTTTAAGATCTTCATTGAATTAAAATTATTATCTGTGATGTTGTCATTTTATTTTATATAACAGTAGGTCTTGTCTCTTTTGTTTTGCTATTTGATGCGATCATGACAAATATTTAATGGTGCTTTATGGAGCGATTCAATTTGAATCGCTCCATAAAGCACCATTAAATACACCTTA
>DMYZ01000068.1 GCA_003483565.1 Prevotella sp. | reverse complement strand
GTATAAGAGGTTACATCCTATTATGAATTAAGTTCATAGAGCAATGATATAAATATTTCTAAATAGAAAAAATAAACTATATATGAGCTTGTTCGTACAGCCTAATTCGGCATGCTTTGATAGACTCTTCTGCGACTTACATCCCTTCTTCTATTGAGGCTCTGTTCATGCAGGCATCGCATTATATGACATGAGCTACTTTTTATTATAATTCTCATTTTGCAACATTTATATAATACGATTGGTTAATAAAATGCAAAGTATTGAGATATTTTCTCATATTTAGACCTAAATGGCTATCTTTGTTCTCATTATATAAATAATAATCTGGAATATGTTAGTCTATTTTACAGTTGAGAATTTTCGCTCATTCAAGAACCCAGTAACGCTGAGCATGAATGCGACAAATATCAAGGAACTGAAAGAAAGTGTTGTCAAGAAAGGACGTTATCGCTTACTGCCGGTTGCTGTTATCTATGGTGCCAATTCCAGTGGAAAGAGTAATGTGATTAAGGCGATGGCCTTAATGCGGAATCTCGTGATGAGCTCCTCAAAATTAAATCCGGATGAGAATCTGAAGTATGATCCTTTTTATCTGGATCAGGAATCAAAGCAAAAGCCCACCACTTTTGAAATTCAGTTTCTTTGCAATGAAACGAAATACCGTTATGGTTTTAGTTATGATGCTTCTCATATTATCAGTGAATATCTCTTTGCGTTACCATTTGGCAAGCGAGCTGAAAGAAACTTGTTTCTAAGGGCTGAGGATGAATATAAGATTTCAAAAAATTACTTTTCTGAAGGGATTAACCTTGAAAGCAAGACTCTTAAGAACCGCCTTTTCCTTACTATTGTGGCACAATTTAATGGTACGATCTCAAAGAAGGTAATGCAGTGGTTCCTGCATTTCAATGCGATTAATGGAATAGAGAGTGAAGGCTATGAAGGTTTTACTCTTTCCATGTTTCATCAGCATTTACAGGGGTATGAGCAGGCAAAGAAGTTTTTTGCGGAAACTCAGCTCGGATTCAATAATATTATATTGAAGAAAAAGGATGTATCCAAGGACTTCCTTGATGCAATGAAGCAAATTCCTGATGATGTGAGGAAACGTGTTCTGGAAGATGCTGATAATGGGAAGATCATTGAACCGTTCACGACTCATAATATCTATGATGATAAAGGTGATATTGTAGGAGAGAAAGCATTTCCTGAAAGTGAAATGGAGTCGGAAGGCACCAGGAAGGTAATTCAGATTTCTGGCCCGGTTTTTGATACCTTGATCAGAGGTGCTGTGCTGATGGTTGATGAGTTAGATGCAAAGTTGCATCCTTTACTCACGCGTCATATCGTTCGACTTTTCATGGATCCTGAAATTAATGTGCATGGAGCCCAACTTATCTTTAATACGCATGATACGAATCTTCTTCATAGAGAATATTTTAGACGAGATCAGATATGGTTTACGGAGAAAGACCGTTGTGATTCTACAGATCTTTATTCCCTCGTCGAATTTCATGATGAGAAGGGTAATAAGATTCGTAATGATAGCAGTTTCGAGAAGGACTATATCAACGGTCGCTATGGAGCAATACCATTTATAGGAGGATTGAGTGATGAGTAAAAGCAAAATTCAACAACTTGAATATAATGTTTCTAAGGCAAAAGCATCGCAGGTTAAAGTTGGATGGAAGCCAAAAATCGTACGATTTCTCATTATATGTGAAGGAGAAAAAACAGAACCGAATTATTTCAAATCCCTTATAAAGAATCCAAAATATTCTTCAGTGTTGAAAGTAAATCTCGAAGGAGAAGGAAAAGCAACAGTTCCTCTCGTAGAAAAAACTAAAGAAATTAAAGACAAAAAAGAAAGGAAAAACTTTTTGTCTTTTGACAGGGTATGGGTAGTATTTGATGAAGATGGTAAGTCCGACTTTAATGAAGCGGTAAAACTTGCTGCACACTATCGTATAAATGCCGCATGGTCGAATGAGGCTTTTGAACTATGGTACTATCTTCATTTCGCATATTTAGATACAGCGATAGATCGACATGCATATATAGTGAAATTGGAGAAAGAATTAAGGAAAAAGATGCATGATCCCCAGTTTAAGTACCGGAAAAACGATGAGCACATTTATTCGATTTTACAAAAATATGGTAATGAAAGTTTGGCAAAGAGATATGCAGGCAAATTAAGAAGGAAATTCCATGGTACAGACTATAGATCACATAAGCCCTGTACGAGAGTGGATATCCTTGTTTCAGAATTAGAACATCCTGAAAATTGTAAATCATCAAAGACTAACCATCGCAATGGTCTTATGATTTGAATTGCGCACTCTGAATAGTTTCTTATAAACAGCTGGGACTTCATAAAAATGATATCTGGCCAGCTGGCCATCAGTTCAAATCTCTTTAGTTTTATCTGCAATTAAAAATTAGGAGCAATTTGAAGTGTCCTGCTGACTATAGACATAAATTGAAAACGAACATGAGTAGATTTAATAAGATATCTAAGGCTTTAGATAAGTATAATTATCGGAAAGATTATACTTATGATTTTGAAGATGTCAGGAACAACATAAAGTTGACATTTGAGCATTTAAAGATTGAAATCCAGGAGCATAACGAAAGAGAGAAGCAGACACCATGGTTCTTGACTCTGGTAGGCTTCCTTATGGCTTATGCACCTAAGCTCATAAAGTTTATATGTAGTTGCAAATCAAGCAAATTGGATGTGGTCCTTTTTGTGTTGTATGCAATTTCCCTCTTAGCTACAGTTGCATGTCTTATTGAATTTATGTTG
>DMYZ01000012.1 GCA_003483565.1 Prevotella sp. | reverse complement strand
AAGTCAAAAACCTCCTTAGCGCTCAGTGGATTTGGATATTTTTGTTCAATACGAGCTACCTCATTGGCAATACGCCAATGCATATCTTCAGGTGACTTCTCAAAGATATTGCCGAAGCTATCCTTCATGGCGTACTTGTTGACCCATACACGAGCAGCGAGCTGATCACCATCGAAATACTTTAATGAGGCCTCATAAGCCTCATCGAAGGTATATGTTTTCTTATCCTCCATTTGAATTATATTATTATATTTTCTATCTAACTACAATTTAACAAAAACAAAATAGCAATAGTAGTTTCCCTGGTATCTTCATTGCAAATATAAATGAATATTTTCAAAAAAGAAAATCTTTTTTCCTAAAATCTTCCAAAAGTTTTTTAGAAAAAAAACTTTTTCTTGAAAGAATCTTTGGAAGTTGCACAAAATCAACAACTAGCTATTCCTTTTGGAAAACAAGATAATCAATATGATTTTTTTTTCTTCATTAAAACTTGGTTATTCCATGATTATTCTTAATAGCGTTCTATCCAAACAACAAAAATATTTTCCAGAATTCTATTCAATATTAAGACCTTTTCTCTGATATTTTTCTTTATCTTTGCAGGAAATCAACTAAATATATAGAAAATGAACTCTTTAAATAACAGAAAGACCATTAGAAAATATTCTCAAAAAAAAGTTTCTGACGAACTGCTATACAGACTATTAGAAGAAGCAGAACGCACCCCGACCATGGGCAATCTGCAACTTTACAGTATTGTCATTACACGAAGCGAGAAAAACAAAGAGGCTCTTTCTCCGGCTCACTTTAACCAGCCGATGATCAAGGATGCCCCCGTCGTTCTTACCATCTGTGCTGATTTCCGACGCACCACGATATGGGCGGAGAACCGCAAGGCGGTACCAGGGTATGATAACTTCCTAAGTTTTATGAATGCAACGACAGATGCTCTGCTGTACACACAGACTTTTTGTAATATTGCAGAAGAGGCCGGACTGGGAACCTGCTTTCTGGGCACTACTATCTATATGCCGCAATTGATCATCGACACGCTGAAATTGCCCAAACTGGTATTCCCTGTTGCCACCATCACTCTTGGCTGGCCTGACGAAAGTCCATCCCAAAGTGAACGATTGCCTTTAAGAAGCATTGTTCATCAGGAACATTTCGAAGATTATAATAGCGATAAGATCAATGACTTCTTTGCAGAAAAAGAATCAATGGAAGAAAACAAGTACTTTGTCGAGATCAACCATAAGGAAACTCTTGCCCAAGTATTTACTGATATCCGCTATACCAAAAAAGATAATGAGAGCATAAGTGAAGAGATGATTAAAGCGTTGCGTAACCAAGGATTTTTGAAATAATAATGACATATAACTGCTGATTCTTTTCATCCGGACCAACAACATTTCTATCTCTTCTGAACATGTAAGAAACAAGTGCATATATATCCAGTTGATTATAAGGCACTTGTATTTGATAATCAAAAGCAGAATTCTATTTAATACCCTTTTACCGTCTTTTTGATGCCTAAATGTATGGTGTTTAGGCATCAAACAAACTGTCTTTAACAATGGAATACAATCTAGAAGGACATCAGTTGGAAATTATCAGACCATTAAAGTCTGGCAGAGAGCAAGAAGAGAGACAACATACCTATGTTTTTACATCCAGATTGTAATTCCAAAGGAGGGGAGAAAACAGGAAATAAAATTACTAATAAAAATATTATCCATACAAACCTGCTCTCCTCATATACCAAAGATAGACACCTACTAATATCAAAAAAATATCCCCCGAAAGTTTTTTAATTACTTTCGGGGGATGAAATATCAACTTATCACTTCCTCTTAAATCGAAGAAGAATGAGATTTTTATTTATCAACAACAATTGGTTTGTACTTTGGCACAAGAATCTTCATAATACACCAGCCTATAAGATAAGCCACTGAACAAAAACAGAAAATGATCATGTAGCCAGCAGGCTTGCCAATAAAACCCAAAACATGCATCTGTGTATGATCAGCATAAGTAAAGAGCCAGCCGCTAATACCATTAATCAAAGCGGAGCCAAATCCACCGGCCATACCGCCGATACCTGTTACAGTAGCCACTACAGACTTAGGGAACATGTCACCTACAGTAGAATAAATATTGGCACTCCAACTCTGATGGGCAGCACCAAGTATGCCAATAAGAACAATAGGGAACCATGGCGTATTGAAGGCATTACCTAAAGGCTGTGCCAGCAAACCAAGTAGAGGGAAGCAGGCAAAGATCAACATGGCACGCATACGCCCATGATATGGATTCATACCAAGTTTCTCAACAAAATAAGTAGGCACATATCCACCTAGAATACTCAGCATCGTGATCAGATAAAGAGTAAAAATCAATATCATGCCTAAGGTATCTGTAGGATTGATGCTAAACTGTGAGTTTAAATAAGCCGGAGTCCAGAACAGGAAGAACCACCACACACCATCAGTCATAAATTTTCCAACAATAAATGACCACGTCTGACGATAGGTAAAAAGTTTGATCAAGCTGATCTTTGGGCCTTCATCAACAACATCAGCAGGATTATCTTCTGTATCCGCATCCTGATTGATATAAGTAAGTTCTGCCTTATTGACATGTGGATTCTCATTTGGCTTCTTATAGACAAATATCCAAAGTCCCATCCAGATGAAACCTAAAGCACCAATGATAACAAAAGCCATCTCCCAACCATAGTACTTGGCGAGGAGAGGTATAGTAAACGGAGCAATAAGAGCTCCGACAGAAGCACCATTATTAAAAATAGCAGTAGCAAAAGCCCGGTCTTTCTTTGGAAAATACTCTGCAGTTACCTTGATAGCTGCTGGAAAGTTACCGGCCTCACCAAGAGCAAGAACACATCGTGCTGCCAAGAAGAACCACATGCTGCTCATAGCTATAAGCTGCATCAAATCGCCCGTAGCAGCAAGTGCCTGCGGTGCTTTCAAGGACGTTGTCCCAAAAGCAGCCATCAGCTGACTTGAATACACATTTTCTGTAGCAACACCGCATAAGGCGTGGAGACAGGCTCCGACACTCCATACCCCAATAGCACAGAGGTATCCTTTCTTTGTACCCATCCAGTCAATAAATTTACCGGAAAGCAATTGAAATACAGCATAGGCCAAAGAGAACACCATGGTGATAATACCATAATTAGCATCAGTCCAGTGAAATTCAGATTCAATACCGCCCACACCCGGATAAGTAAGTGAAAGTACCTGACGGTCCATATAGTTAATTGTAGTCGCCAGGAAAAGCATAGTACAAATGGTCCAACGGTAGTTGGTCATTTTTGTCGTTTGTATAGGACTCATTATTATTTGTTTGTAGATTATTTTAAATCAGGAATTGGTACAACCTGCATATCAGTATAGACAAGATTTTCACCTGCCATACCCCATATAAAAGTATAATTGGATGTACCTGCAGCACAATGGATGCTCCACTGCGGTGCGATGACAGCTTGTTCATTATTCATCCATATCGGACGTGTTTCCTGAGGCTCACCCATCATATGAAGGATTTTCTGTCCCTCAGGAACCTTATAATACATATAAGCTTCCATGCGGCGAAGGTGGACATGTGCGGGCATTGTATTCCACACAGAACCTTCTTTCAATTCCGTGATACCCATCTGTAGTTGACAAGTATGAACACCGGCTACACCATCAATAATCATCTGGTGGATGACACGGTCATTGCTTCCAGCCATATAGCCGGCCTTGATATTATTAGCATCCTTCAAAGTTACCTTTTTTGTTGGATAAGAAACTTGAGCACAAGCACTGTTCATGTAAACCTTGGCAGTATCAGAGGAATTTCTGCTGGATACAGTAATATCCTTTGCACC
>DMYZ01000284.1 GCA_003483565.1 Prevotella sp. | reverse complement strand
ACAGGAACCAGTCATAACGGCCACGACTGGAAAGTACAGGATTATGTGCTGGAAACCGAGGAACAGAATCCTCAGCAGTGTGTGTTTGAAGCCTATGGTGACAACATAGACAAGTTTCACATCCAGAAGGATGACTATGTCACCGTAGAATTCACCATGGTGGCAAATACAGGGAGGGATGGACATTGGTTTGGTAACAATCGTGCTGTGGAAGTAACCAAATACGAACATCAGGAATCCCTGATATAATTGAAATGGTACTTAAATGCATTTTTTTAACCATACCATAAGTAGATTCTAAAATATTATGTATACCCTCAAAAGCGTTTGAGACACTTTAGCGAGTTAGAAGTGATTCCATACTCCTAAAGCGGATGGTAATATCTAAGTCACAAATTAATTCAGGCAAGGCTACACATCATTTCTGTGGCCTTGCCTTTTTCATGATCATACTCCAGACTAAAGTATATAGACAACGGAAGGATTCAAAACTGCTAAATTCTCTGTAATACAAACTTCGATAGTATTTTTGAAAATAAACATGAGAAAATAATGATACTTGTAAGATTACTGCTGACGATGGGACTTTTGCACAAAGATGGTTAATGAAAATGGCATGATTATACCTTCTCCACCTCTGCGGGTAATATAGCCAGGTCAAACGCATTTTCGATTTTGCAAATTGTCATTATAACAATAAAAACATAAGGAAGTAACACAGACAAAAAATAGTTCACTTTATCGGAAAGTTTTTTTAGTTTTATTGCTATTTGTTTATGGCAATGGAAGATCAAAGGTACGGAGGACATTGCTACCTTTCTTATCAATGAAAGTCCATCTCTCGGAGCGGTATTTGAGTCCGTTATGATCAATGGACTGATAGTCAATCTTGACCTTCCAGCCGGACCATTTTCCTTTTCTTTCGGATTTGAAGAGCATATCCCGTATGTCTGAGGTTGCCTTCATCTGCCTGTCGGCAAGGCTGATGACATAATAATCGTCAGGATTAAACTTCGTCATATTGTCTGTCCTGACCATGATACTGTCTGTAACGACCTTCATGGTCCTGAGCATCCCCAGGATTTCCTGCCTGGTAAAGTAGTTGATGCCGAAAGCGGAATCCGGATCTGATATGGCAATCACTTTCATCTGGTCGGGATAGTAAAGACTTTCCCGAAGACTCTCCGTTGCGAGGTTGTGAAGACTGCCCTTACTGGTACAGGAGGTCATGAGGGTGACTCCGGCCAGAAGAATAAGACAAAACTTTTTCATATTTGCAGGATTTTTGTGGTTATAAAAGAAAATGTACTGTATGGTTTAAATGGGGGAAGAAATCCATTGAAATTTCAAGAAATCCTCCAGTCTTAGGTTGCAGCTACCGTACCGTAAAATGCGATAGACACTCCTTTCCCGGAAATCGGAAGTATTTCTCTCGCCGCCTTTTGTTTTTTTTGAAAATACTTTACAGGGGTTAAGCATTTCTCATGCTTTCTGTCAACTCTTTCCTGACAGGACAACCAACTTTCTTATTATTTCCGTTATTCATCGTTGTTCCAATGTCAGTATTCTTGTTTTCAAATCATTAAATGCGAGACAGGCCGGGTATCTGCGTCCGTCTTCTCTGGTCAGGATAAGGGGCTCTACGGTATGGCCGTACCGGGAAAGCTCTTCCATCATCTTTCTGTTGATACGGACCCCACCGTAATAGCGATAATACCTGGTCTTACAGGGATGTTCCGGATCATTGAAATTCTCGCAGCGGAAAGAGGTCGGCCCCACCTGTAACATACCACCGCAACGGGGACACCTGCAAATCCGTGAATTGACAGAAAGCATTTTCTTTGAGTTGAGGACGAGATAGCCGCTGAAAGGGATGTTGTCATCCGAACGGAATCCGTCCAGTATCTCCGCCTTACCACTCAAAAAATCCTCTATATTATCCTCGGTGATCTGGCGGTAGGCAAGGACTCCCAGGGCATGGAACTGACAACTGTTGTTGTCTCCTTCCCTGTAGTTCTCACAGAAGTAACCCTTGGAGGTGTGAATGACTCTGCCACCGCAGACCGGGCATCTGCCTTTAAGGTAATGTTTGTCCATCTCTACTTCCACGCTGTCATCCTTTAATACCAGTCGTCCGAAGTCATGCTGTCCGCCGGGCTGGGAAAACAGCAGGAGTTCAGTCCGGCCGTTCTCTACAAGTTCTCCGGCCAGTTTCTCTGTCACATTCACACCCATATAAGTATGGTGAACGATAAAGTTAAAAGCCTTGCCTTCCTTTGATACCCCTTTACAGGAATATCCCTGGTATGTCTTGGTCATGTCCTTATCACAGACCGGTTGCTCACTGAAAATTGTTTTTTCCTTTTGTTCCATAAATTAAAGTGCAATCATTTGCGAAATACTCATCATCCTCAAACGGCTCTTTAATCACGTTGCAAATTAAAATTTCAAATGAAATGGAATAGTTTTTCTTTGTGGGAAGTGTTACAGATACTGCCACTCATAGACCAGACTTTCGACGACGGCCTTTCCGCTCATCACGGTAGCCCATCCTTCTGGGTCCAGTCCGTACCAGAGATCCTGCCAGCTCAGCGTACGTATCTGCCATGCCAGCAGCCAGAGGTCGGTATTGATATTCTCCAGTTTCGTGACTACTTCATTGGCTACATAAT
>DMYZ01000281.1 GCA_003483565.1 Prevotella sp. | reverse complement strand
ATATTATGTACAACACAATACATCAAAATATTATATAAAAGATTCTAGCCACTTAAAATAAAAGACAAATACTCCCCTAGGGACAAGCCTATTGTTCCTAAATTTTATAAAAATTAAATTCAAACCTGAATTTTAAGGATATTATTCTTTTTTAAATTAATATTCAAAGGAAATCCATGCTAAGTCTTTTAAGTTACAAAGGAAAAATATGTTAAAATATATAAAAATAGACATTAAACTTTAGATTTATATATTATATTTGCAAATAAATGTGCTGTTACTTGTGAAGTAACGGATTGTTTTTTTTAGTTTTTTTCATTTTAAATCTCTACATATTTATAAACTTTTTTATTTACCTTTGCTAAATCAGAAGCCTTGAAACTGGCAAGATAAATCTGAGTTGTCTTTATGGACTTATGCCCGAGTAACTCACTGATCATTTCTATCGGAACACCAATATACTTGGCTATAGTTGCCCAGGAATGACGTAAGGTATACGATGAGATATTTCCCTTCAATCCCAAGGTCCTACCCAATGTACAAAGACTATAGTTAAAATGACGCAATGCGGTTTGGTATTCTTTATATCCCTCTTTACTCCTGAAACTATATTCACTTCTCAAAAGATGAAACAGATACTGCCCCTTTTTCTTGGTTGAAAAACAGACATTACCTGCATAATGTCTGATAATGTCAATAGTAGGCTTCAATAATTTTACACAGACTTTCACACCGGTTTTCATTCGGCGATATTCCAAAACATTTCCATTGATATTTGAACAACTGATATGGGTCAAATCTACAAAAGGAATTCCACAAAGCTGATAAATAAGACGCGCACCACTTTGAACCTTCCGCAGTTCTTCTGTACCCGGGTCCTTATAAAAAAGAACTTGCAGTTCTTTTCGGGATAAAGCTTTCTTATGACCAGAATCTATGCCTGTATAAACATCATGGAACAAGCGGTTCACATAAGGAGCATAGTCCAAGTCAACACCCTGATTGTAAATACTGCGAAGCATGCGCATATAAGTAGAAACAGTATTGAGTTGACATCCTTCATCAACAAGTCTTCGTTGATATCCCTTAAGACTGTCACGGGATATGTCTGAGAACAGAACAATAGATTTTGAAAGGTAATCCGAATAAGAACGTAAGGCATTTTTGTAAAGATGTGCTGTAGAATAACGACATTCTTTTTCTAGACGGGTAATGCACCGGCATGCAAATGCAGTAAATGTGATTTTTTTCATAAATAGAAATAATTTAAAGATTATAGCACTTTATATAATTGGCGTAAGAATTATATTCACAACAAAATAAATTCAGATTATGCCAGACTTCCTGACTTTATCATAAATAAAAAAACGCATTGAAAGTAAAAGACCTAAGACCATTATATACATATTTATATTATTTATATATACAAAGGTAATATTTTCTGTCGGGTTTCCTAAAAATAGTGATTAACTAAATCTATATCGAGTAAATAGCATCTGTTTTTATTTGTTAATTCTTGGGAAAAAAATTAGTTTTTATTAAACTTGTCAGCAAATTTATAAACATGATCTTTAAGATTTGAGTCTTCATAGAAACGAAAAAGGGAATTCTAAAAGATTATTTTAGATATAACAAATTTACTTTATTTAATCAAAACTTCTAAGATTTGGCTATAATTACCCCTATTTCTTAAACAAACCCATTACTTTTGCAGCACAAACCTAATAACAATAGTAAAATTTACACTCTTCCGAAACAGTTTAGAAAGCCTCTGCCAAGGAAACGTACAATAAAAACAGACTTTCAAAATTTTAACCAATCTTAAAGCTTATGAAGTTAACAAAATTACTCATCTTTAGTTTAACACTCATCAACAGCTATACCGTTTTTGCCGCAGATGGAGTGTGGGCCAAACCTCAACCGGCTAAATCAGCTATGACAATTGGTGAAACGTACTATCTGTACAATCAAGGAGCCAAAGGTTTCCTCATTGGTGCAAATAATTATAGCACACAAGGATCCATTGGTGACAAAGGGTACAAAGTAAAAGTCACGAAACACATACTTGATAACGCATGGGATGGAACTGACTATGAAATCACAGACTCTGTTGAGACCCAACAAACATGGAAGAACTTTTGGATAGCTGACTCTGCAAACACCTGGGTTGACCGTTCCAATCAGCCAAACTACATGTGGACTATGAAGGAAATGGGAGATAATATCTACCGACTCCAGGGTGGGGCCTTGAACCCAACATTTAATCCAACTAATTATCCAGACTTCTATGTAGGCCTTGATACCATAGGGAATCCTAACAAGACAACTCTGACCGCTTTGCTGAAAGAAGGAACCAGCCACTTTCTTGACTGGTATTTCGTATCAACAGCCGATTATGCGACTTACCTCGCAGCTTTTGATATCTATGATGAAGCATTGACTCTAAAGGCCGCTATTAACCATGCAGAAAGTGAAGGCATGACTGACAGTGAACTTGCTGCTGAATTTACTGTATACAATAACACAAATTCCACCAAAGACGAATTGTCTGCTGCAGTCGCAGCTGTACAAAAAGCATTGGCCGAATACATCGAAGACCATGTTAATGCATCAGATCCTAAGGATGAGACAGCATTGCTCTCCGACCCTAGTTTCGATGACAACAAAGCAACAGGCTGGAGTGGTACGACCCCCGGATTCCAAAGCTATACTAACGCAGAATTCTATAATAAGAATTACAACTTCTATCAAGATGTCAATAATACACCTAATGGTGTTTATGCGCTTTCTGTAACCGCATTCTATCGTTACGGTTCTACAGATATAGCTTATAAACATTTTAAGAATAACGATAAAAGTCTTGCGAATTTCTATGCAAAAACCGGTACGGACAGTCTGACACAATCTATCTCTTCTATTTTTGAAGGAGCTACAAAGAACATGATTGGTACTGGCAATGAGGCACATCCTTCAGATACGACACTCTATGTTCCTAATAATATGCAGGCAGCTGAAGCCTATTTCAACGCAGGACGCTATGGTAATACCATGTTCTTCTCTACAGAGGATAATAATATGCGCCTAGGAATAGCAAAAGATTCTACCATCAGCACAGACTGGACCATTTTTG
Source organism: Prevotella sp. (assembly GCA_003483565.1). Lineage (GTDB taxonomy): Bacteria > Bacteroidota > Bacteroidia > Bacteroidales > Bacteroidaceae > Prevotella. The sequence goes on along the minus strand of DMYZ01000281.1, from coordinate 402 downwards.
ATAATTTCACACTAAAGTATTATGGCAAAAGCGAAGACGCCTATAAGTTATGGGGACAAAACGTCAAAGACAATGCTCTGAATTTCAATACTCTCCCGAAAGACGAAATCGTTACTACAGGACTTGTTGATAATTACAATCAATACTTGGCAACAATTCCTGACATGACCACCAAGGAACAAATCATGACAGCGATAAAAACCAGAGACGAAAAAGCTCAAAGTATACAGGATAACATCACAGCTTGGACGGCATACAAAGATGCTGTTAACAAAGGAAACATTCTTGTTGCCAATACAAATATAAGCAGTGAAGACCAAGATGATGTTGCAGACTATATTGATGAATATTATAATGACATTATTAATAATCACAACATTTCTACAGACAGTCTGACATCAG
>DMYZ01000119.1 GCA_003483565.1 Prevotella sp. | reverse complement strand
TTGGATACTTTTAGATGCATTGGATGTGGTACAGCATGTGGATCTTGGGCTTCCTTGGCATTCAGCTCTTCATTTTCCTTTTTTATATCAATATGGCAGACATATTTGATAAGAAGAGTGGCACCGATGATACCAAGGACACCGAGAGGATAAGCACAGGCATATCCATTGGCAATGAGAGGAATATTTTGTCCCATGATGGAGTGCAATGCTTCGCTTGCAGCACCTAGACCAGGTGTGTTCGTTACAGCACCATACATAGTGCCAACCATCATGGCCATATTTTTTGTAGATGGAGAGAAAAAGATGAAGTAGCAGGCAAACATCACTCCTATGTTCAGGAGAATGATTATTGTAGCCAATAGGTTCATTCGTATGCCTGCTTTACCAAAACTTTCGAAGAATCCTGGTCCCACTTGCAGACCAATCATAAATACGAAAATGATCAGTCCGAAATCCTGCAAGAAGTTGAGCACAGGCATGGGGGCTGTGAATCCAATATGGCCGGCGAGAATACCGGCAAATAGGACAAAGGTAACTCCTAATGAAATGCCAGCTATTTTGATCTTACCTAAATAACATCCAATAGCGATGACCAAAGAATAAAGTAAAGCAATGTGTGCAACGCTGTCCTGCGTTGTGAAAAGATTAACAATCCAATCCATGATATTTTAGGTTTTATGGCAAAAATATAAAAAAGGATGCATAATTTATTTTATGCATCCTTTTTCGTTTTTTGCTGTTTATTTTTCGATAGCGGCAACACCCGGAAGTGTTTTTCCTTCGATAGCCTCCAGCATGGCACCACCACCGGTAGAAACATAGCTGATTTTATCAGCCAGTCCGAATTTGTTAATCGCTGCAACAGAGTCACCACCACCTACTAGTGAGTAAGCGTTGTTTTCCTGAGTAGCTTTAGCGACAGTTTTGGCAATCTCACCAGTACCAACGGCAAAGTTATCCATTTCAAAAACGCCTACAGGACCATTCCAAAGAATTGTCTTAGAATTCATGATGATTTTCTTCCATTTTTCAACAGATTCAGGAGCTGCATCCATACCTTCCCAGTCGTCAGGAATTTGGTCTACAGGGAATATTTTACGTTCAGCATCGTTCTTGAATTCCTGGGCACATACAGTATGAGTAGAAAGACTCAGGTTCACTCCTTTTTCTTTAGCAGCTTTCATTATATTGAGAGCTTCCGGCATCAAGTCATCCTCATGAAGAGATTGCCCGATTTTACCACCTTGAGCCTTGATAAAGGTATATCCCATACCACCGCCGATGATTAAGTTATCTACTTTATCCAGCAGATTCTTAATTACACCAAGTTTAGAGGATACTTTGCTGCCGCCAATAATAGCAGTGAAAGGATGTTGGGCATTTTTCATGACGTTGTTGATAGCAGTAACTTCCTTTTCCATCAGCAAGCCAAGCATCTTATGGTCTGAATCAAAGTAGTCTGCAATAACAGCAGTGGAAGCGTGCTTGCGGTGTGCTGTACCGAAAGCATCGTTTACGTATACATCGGCGTAAGAAGCCAGTTTTTTAGCAAAATCCTGTTGGCGGGTCTTCATCTCTTTTTTTGCCTCATTATATTTTGGATCAGCTTTATCTATGCCAACAGGTTTTCCTTCTTCTTCAGGATAGAAACGAAGATTTTCGAGTAGTAGAGCTTCTCCTGGTTTTAATGCAGCAGCAGCTTCATCAGCCTTGCCGCAATCTTCAGCAAATTTAACTTCTACACCAAGAGCGTCAGATACGTTCTTTACTATTTGTTTCAGAGAAAGTTTTGGATTAACTTTACCTTTCGGTTTGCCCATGTGACTCATCATGATAACAGAACCGCCGTCTGAAAGCACCTTTTTCAGTGTTGGTTGGGCACCACGAATACGTGTGTCGTCAGTAACATTACCATTTTCATCCAATGGCACATTGAAGTCCACGCGGACAATTGCCTTGTGACCGGCAAAGTTAAAGTCGTTGATTTTCATCTTTTCTATAGTTTAACTAGTTAATAAATTCTTTTTGTATATGGCAAAAATAATAATTTTCGTTGAATTAAAAGCACGAATCATGACATTTAATGTTTTTTTTTTGATTTCTTCTTCGTTATGTAAGGTAGAGTTTACAAAAAACTGTATCTTTGTATCCGTAATAAATTAGTTGACGAGAAATGAAAGATTCTGTTATTATTGTCAGTGGTGGTTTGGACTCTATCACTTTATTATATGACAAGAAGGATGAAATAGCCTTAGGTATTAGTTTTGATTATGGTTCTAACCATAACCAAAAGGAGATTCCTTATGCCAAGTATCATTGTGAGCATCTTGGCATCAAACATATTACCATTAATCTTGGATTTATACATCAGTATTTTAAAAGTAGTTTACTGGAGGGTGCAGATGCAATCCCGGAGGGCAATTACGATGATGCAAACATGAAATCTACAGTAGTGCCTTTTCGCAATGGCATTATGCTGAGTATTGCGATTGGCGTTGCGGAGAGCAATGGTTTGAAGAAGGTCTTCATTGCTAATCATGGTGGCGATCACGCTATTTATCCGGATTGCCGGCCAGCCTTTATTAAGGCTATAGATGCCGCCGCTGAGGCTGGAACTTATGTGAAGGCCCGTGTAGTAGCACCTTATACGAATATTACCAAGTCTGATATTGTGACGAAAGGTGTATCTTTAGGCATTGATTATAGTAAAACATGGAGTTGTTATAAAGGGCATGAGAAACATTGTGGAAAATGTGGTACTTGCACAGAGCGCAAAGAAGCTTTTCGCCTTGCCGGTGTTCCCGATCCTACAGAATATGAAGAATAAAAGTTTTATTGAATGAAATATAATGTTTATCCGAAGAGGGCACGTAAAGCTTCTTCAACTTTTCTTACCGGATGAATTTCTATTTGATATTTCTTTGAATCAATACCTTTGAGGTTATACTTAGGAATAATTATGTTAGTGAAGCCTAGTTTTTCCGCCTCAGCTATTCTTTGTTCCATGCGGCTGACGGGTCTCACTTCTCCGCTTAACCCAACTTCACCTGCCATGCACCATCCTGCTTCAATAGGGGTGTCAACATTACTGCTGAGTACTGCAGCAATGACACTCAGGTCCATGGCCAAATCTGTTACTCTAAGACCTCCGGCAATATTCAGGAAGACATCTTTCTGCATTAGTTTAAATCCCACTCGCTTCTCAAGGACAGCCAAGAGCATGTTCAGTCGCCGTTGATCAAATCCTGTAGCACTCCTTTGGGGGGTTCCATAGGCAGCACTTGACACCAAAGCCTGCGTTTCAACAAGAAATGGGCGTAGTCCTTCTATTGCAGACGAGATTGCCACTCCACTCAATCCGTCATGGTCTTCAGTGATGAGAAGTTCGGAAGCATTGTTTACTTGTCGCAATCCTTGTTGCTGCATTTCATAGATACCAAGTTCTGAAGTGCTTCCGAAACGGTTTTTTATACTTCGTAAGATGCGGTACATATAATGTTGGTCTCCTTCAAACTGGATCACTGTATCTACGATGTGCTCAAGGATCTTTGGTCCTGCCAGTGTTCCTTCTTTATTTATATGTCCAATAAGAATAACAGGAATACCACTGGTTTTGGCAAAACGGAGTAAGGCAGCAGCACATTCCCTTACCTGAGAGACACTGCCGGGACTACTGTCCACATCTTCTGTTGCAATAGTTTGTATGGAATCAATAATGACCATTTCCGGTTTGCATTCAGTAATACGCTGGAATATTTTTTCCAGGCCTGTTTCACAAAGAATACTGATATGGTCTGTTGGAAGATTCCTGATATTCATTCTTTCTGCACGCAGTTTGATTTGATGAGCACTTTCCTCACCACTTACATAAAGGACTTTGTGTTCTGGCATATTGATAATAGTCTGTAGCGTAAGTGTACTTTTCCCAATGCCAGGTTCTCCTCCCAGCAGAACAATACTTCCTGGTACCATGCCTCCTCCCAAGACACGGTTAAATTCAGCATCGTGCATATCGATGCGCGGTTCATCCGCTGCATTTATTTCGTTGAGTTTAATGGGTCTTTCCGTATTTTCAGTATTAGCGCCGAAGAGCATATCTGCTCCTCCGTGTCTCATAGACATAGCTACGTTTTTAGCAGCAGTGCTTCCAGAGTCACCGGAAATCTTAATTTGTTTAAATGTATTCCATTGACCGCAATTCGGACATTTGCCAATCCATTTGGCTGATTCCTGTCCGCAATTACTACATACATAAGCTATTTTATCCTTTGCCATAGTATCAACAAAAATACGAATATATTTCGGAATAACAAAATTTATTCGTATTTTTGCATGCAATGAAAAAGTTAATTCCGTTTCTGATAATCGTCTTTCTTGTTGCCGCTTGTGGCAATTCGTATGAAGAAAATCAGCGTGTTTCTAAGAAAGAAAAGATTCGTCTTGATAGTATAGACGAGGCTTCATTAAAAATAGGGGTAATGCCAACTTTGGATTGCCTTCCACTTTATCTGGCTCAGGAAGACAGTTTGTTTGCTTCTTTGGGCGTTGATGTACATTTAAAACCTTTTACTGCTCAAATGGACTGCGACACAGCCTTAATTGGTGGAAGTATAGAAGGTTGTATTACTGATCTTTTTCGTGTAGGACGGATGCAGAGAAAGGGTATAGATTTGTTTCTTCCGATTGCTACGAATACTTATTGGCAATTGATAAGCAATCGTACGGCTCGCGTTAAAGAGGTCAGTCAATTAAGTGACAAGATGATAGCAATGACACGTTATTCTGCAACTGATTATCTGACAGACTTGGCCATTGACAGTGCACACCCTAAATATGATGTTTATCGAATACAAATTAATGATGTGAATATACGATTGGACATGCTTCTTAATAATGAGATGGATGCAATGTTTTTAACGGAACCTCAGGCAACAAAAGCTCGTTTGCATCATAATCCAGTGTTGATGGATAGTAGATACCGGGATTTGCGTTTTGGAGTATTTGCTTTTCGTACGAAGATTTTGAAAGAAAGGCGCCGGAAAAATCAGTTCAGATTGTTCATAAAAGCTTATAATATGGCTTGTGATAGCATAAACAAAAATGGTGTGAAACATTACACTATGCTCTTGAAAAAATATTATAGTTGTGATGAAAAGACGATTAATGCATTGCCCAATCTTCATTTTAGTCACGCTTCTGCTCCTAGGGCAAAAGACGTGAGACGTGCAGACAGTAAAAAGTATTGAAAGATGTATAGTAATAAAGATTTAAAAAAAATTAAGGCTGATCTTCTGAGAGATAAGAATCTTGGGGATATTTTACCAAGAATTACTTCTTTTTTTCAGACTGATACTTTAACTTCCCTGAAAGAGCAGTTGGAAGATATTAAAAATGATTATGGATTGATGCTTGATTATATGAGCAGAGGTTTCCAGGATCCTAAGCGGCAGAATGTTTATGATACTCTTCTCATCCGTACAGACCGGCTGTTGAATAATTGTCTGTTAAAACTTACTGTATCAAATGTTTCCATATATAATCAATTATCATTTACAGTGTCTTCTTTTGATACGGATCATGACCATATAAAGGGTATGCTTGAAAATTTTGTGACGGATATCGCTATGCTTGGCTTGGAGCCGGAAAAGGAGCAGGTTGAGAAGGCAAAATCTATCTATGCAGAACATCAGCTGTATATGGATCAATTTTTTAATACTATTTTACTTAGTCAACAGTGGACAGACAGTGATTATGCTTTTTATCGTGATTTGCTCATTTCACCTACCATTGATACTAATGATGCGCAACTTATTGTAAGTGCAATTATGGTTTCTTGTTTAAATATCTTTGATTATTATAAATTTGTGACTTTATTGAAGGTATCTACTTCAATATGTCAGGATAGGTCTGTCCGTCAACGGGCATTGGTGGGATGGACTTTATCTTTGCCTTCAGAACGGACATTATATGATCAGAATATTCTTAAAGAGGTTACACCTTGTTTGTCAGATCATAAATATGAGGATGAAGTAATAGAGCTACAGAAACAAATATTCTTTTGTATGGATGTTGACAGGGATAATGCAAAAATACAGAATGAAATAATTCCCAACATTACTCAGGCAAATCATTTTAATATTACTAAGTTCGGTATTTCAGAAAAAGAAGAAGATTCTCTTAATGAGATATTACATCCAGAGCATGATGAAGACGCAATGGAAAAAGCAGAGCAAAGTTTTCATAAAATGATGGATATGCAAAAATCGGGTAGCGATGTTTTTTTCAGTGGGTTCTCCATGATGAAGCATTTTACGTTTTTCTATACACTGTCTAACTGGTTTGTACCTTTTTATATAGAACATCCGGGTCTTGTTCACGCTATGGGAAATTTGGAAGGCAAGAATATCGTAAAGCAAATTCTTGATGTTAATCCTTTTTGTTCCAGTGACAAGTATTCTTTTGTGCTGGCATTGTCGAGTATTATTAACCAGGCACCTGCCGATATTCGTGAAGCTTTAAGCAGTGGCACTGCTATTCAGTCGAATTTTTCCAGAGATGATCAGGATTCGTCGTCTTTTATCCGTCGTGCTTATCTACAGGATATTTATCGTTTTTATCGACTGTATAGTGGAAATACTGATTTTTGTAATCCTTTTGAGGCTAATGGTGCAGGGAAGGGACATTTCTTCTTTGTGGAATCAGGTATCTTAAGCAGGGCAGAAGATGTTGAAAAGCGTTATATTGAGTTGGGATCTTTTCTTTATAAGCATAATGCCTATCAAAATGCTTCACAGATGTTGGATAGAGTAAAGACAGATACTTTTTCTATTGAAGAAAAATACAAATATTATATATTGTCAGGGTCTGTTGATATGAAACTTAATTATCCTTTTGCAAAAGAAAAATTTGAGAACGCTATTGCTTTAAGACCTAATTCAGAAAGGGCGTTATTTCAATTAGCCAGGATTAGTTTTCTTGAGGAAGATTATGATATGTCTTTGGAATATTATCGACGGCTCGTTGAACTTTGTCCTGAAAATCGAAGATATTCTCTTAGTTATAGTCTGGTTGAAATCAAACATTATAGTTTTGAAAAAAAAGATTCCTATATGTTGGAGGATAACAATACAGAAGCAAAGGAATTAGAGGAGGCCGTTCAACGTCTTTACAAGTTGAACTTTGATGATCCCCATGATAACAGTGTAAAACGGGTCTTGGCATGGGGATTACTTTTTCAGGGTAAATCAGAACCGGCTGAACATTTTTATAATGAGTTGATACAAGGAGATGATGGATTCAGTGAGGATCGACTTAACAAAGGTTATTGCTTATGG
>DMYZ01000088.1 GCA_003483565.1 Prevotella sp. | reverse complement strand
TCCTTATAAGTACACAATCTATCCCGGGTTTTATGAAAGTTGTGGTCCTGAGGGTGAGAAATTGATTGAATATGTGGAAAAAGAATGGAAGCATCAACCCCATGTTGGTGAACTTCCTCTTGATATTGTGAATCAAACTGAAGCTAACGGAGACCGGTCTGTTGCTGATATTGATGCAGAAGCTGCTTTGGTAACTCGTCATCAAGATGAATTTAGAAGACTGCAGAATGATATGCATTGTTACCGTGATTTTGCTTATTCTTTTGGCTGGAAGGTAAAAGCTGCTCAATGTGTACTTAATTATAAATGGGGGAAGGATATTAAAGAGTTGGAAAAGGCTGTCCCATTGCTCGAAAAGAGTCAGGAGTATTATCGCAAATTGGTTGATCTGACGAAAGATACTTATCTTTATGCTAACAGTATGCAGACTGCGCAGCGCCGTATACCTGTAGGGGGCGATAATGGCAAGATGAAACATTGGAGTGAATTGCTTCCTGTTTATGAACAGGAATTGACGAGCTTAAAGAAGAATGTAAAGATGTTGAAAGAGCAGGAGAAAAAAGGTGGAAATCATTCAGAGGCAGTCAGCAACGATAAAATCCGTCCTCTTCATCCAGCGGATGTTATTCTTCCTGCTGGATATAAGACTGTAGTGTTGAAAAAAGGTGCCCATCTTTTTTCTGATCTGGACAGTGTGGTCACTGAATATGCTCCCGAATTGGAAGGCATGAAAGCCTATGTCTTTAACAGTAGCAGTCAACGTGAAAATGGAACTAAAATAGAGTTTACGTCTCAAAAACCAGTACATTTGCTTGTCGGCTATTTCCGTGATGACCAGATAAAGTATGCCGCAGCTCCAAAATTGGAGATCGATGCTTCTGCAAATGATTACGGGCAGGCAGAACCACAGTTGACTTCTGCCCTTCGCATAGAGGGTATGCCTCAGGTAAATGTCCATAAGTATGATTTTGGAGCAGGTCATCATGTTTTGCTTCTTCCAAAAGGATTTTTACTCGTACTGGGCTATACAAATGATAATATCACGCCTCGTGATGCTGGGTTGTCTGGAACAGACAAGGCTATTGACTGGTTATTCTATTAATGGAAATAAAATATTTATTCATTCTGCTGGGATCCCTGTTTCTCGGGAAAAGCTGCCCTCTCTTTGCACAGTCATTTACAAAGACAGAGATGCAGACTATTTATGAGGAAGTGAAAACTCCTTATAAGTATGGTATGATCATGGCGCCAAAGGATAATTATCATAAAATGGACTGTCCGACTGTTTTTCAGGAAAAGGGAAAATGGTATATGACGTATGTCGTCTATAATGGGAAGGATGGATTGGATGGAAGGGGATATGAGACTTGGTTGGCAGAATCATCAGATTTGCTTCATTGGAAAACCTTAGGCAGAGTTCTTTCCTATAAAAGCGATGGCTGGGATATGAACCAACGTGGAGGTTTTCCTTCTCTGATAGACTGGACTTGGGATGGAAGTTATCAGATGCAGAAATACAAAGGCCGGCATTGGATGACTTATATTGGTGGCCATGGAACAGGTTATGAAGCTGTCCGGGAACCTTTGAATATTGGACTGGCATGGACGAAGGGGTATATTACATCGGCTCATGAATGGGATTCTGCTGATGCTCCTTTGATGAGTATCAAGGATAAGGATGCACAATGGTGGGAAAAACTGGTACAGTACAAGTCAACAGTATATTGGGACCGGACTCAAAAGCTGGGCTATCCTTTTGTCATGTTTTACAATGCAGGAGGTGTCAATGCTGTCAATAAGATAAAGGCTGAACGTATAGGTATTGCTTTGAGCAGGGATATGACTCATTGGTTACGGTATAAGGATAATCCAGTCTATTTCCATGAATCACCGGGTGTTATCACCGGAGATGCTCAGATCGTCAGGATGGGGGATAAATATGTTATGTTTTATTTTTCAGCTTTTAATCCTTCTCGGAAATATAATGCCTATAATACTTTTTCAGTCAGTCGTGATCTTATTCACTGGCAGGACTGGGATGGGACTGATTTAATATATCCTTCCAGACCCTATGATGATATGTTTGCACACAAGAGCTATGTCGTAAAGCATAATGGAGTGGTCTATCATTTTTATTGTGCTGTGGATAAAGCTGGGCAGCGTGGCATTGCTGTGGCAACGAGTGTACCTATGGGACGGTCGGATGTGCATTTCCTTGCTCCTGAGAAAACAGGGAAGAGGGTGCTTATGGATATGGATAAAGGGTGGACGGTGATGTTTGGTAAGACAAATGCTGACAGTATTACGGCAAAGTTAAGTCCAATGAAGGTGAATCTACCAAATAATCTTGATGATTATTATGGTTATCGTCAGCTGAAACATGGAAACCTTCATGGTTCAGCTTCCTATTCCCGTTCTTTCACTATAGATAAGGAAAAAGGTAAATGTTATTTTCTGGAATTCCAGGGCATTGGCGATTATGCTACGATTATCCTTAATGGTCATGAATATGATAAAGTATTGGTAGGCCGTACCGTATATACTCTGAATATTACGGATGATATAAAGGATGGTGCCAATGAACTGAAAGTTGAGGTCGATCATCCTGCTTATCAGACTGCGTCACCATGGATATGTGGCGGTTGTTCTTCTGAATGGGGGTTTAGTGAAGGCAGTCAGCCTTTTGGGATTTTTCGTCCGGTGACATTAGTCGAGACGGATAATATACGTATAGAGCCTTTTGGAGTGCATATTTGGAATAATGCAGCTTGTGATAGTGTTTTTATTGATACTGAAATAAAAAATTATAGTAACAAAAAGGAAACGGTACAACTTGTAAGCAAACTAAACCAGGCCAGTGGAAAACCTTATTTCCGTTTACCAGTAGAAGTCTGTTTAGAGGCTGGGGAGAAAAAGATAATTCATCAGTATTCAAAAATAGAGAGCCCTCATCGATGGGGCCTCGAGGACCCATATCTTTATTCCCTGACTTCTATGGTAAAACGTGGAGATAGCTTAACAGATGAAGTGAATACCGAGTTCGGCATCCGGAATATCAGTTGGCCTGTTCATCGTCAAAATGGTGATCCTTGTTTTTATCTTAATAACAAGAAGGTTTTTATTAATGGTACTTGTGATTATGAACATCTCTTTGGTCAAAGTCATGCATTCAGCCATGAAGAAATTGCCAGTCGTGTCAAGATGATGCGCCAATGTGGCTTTAATGCCTTTCGAGAATCCCATCAGCCTCATAACCTTTATTATCAACAGCTATTTGATGAACAGGGGATGCTTTTCTGGAGCCAGTTCTCTGCTCATATCTGGTTTGATACCGATACGTTCCGAACGGTATTCAAGGATATGCTGCGGCGCTACATCAGAGAGCGCCGCAATTCTCCAAGCATTATTTTGTGGGGCTTGCAAAATGAAAGTGCCCTTCCGAAAAGTTTTGCTGAAGAGTGTTCTGATATTATACGTAAAATGGATCCAACCTGCATGGATCAGCGGGCGATTACTACTTGCAATGGAGGGCAGGGAACCGATTGGAATGTTATCCAGAATTGGAGTGGAACGTATGGTGGAAATGCTGAGAATTATGATAAAGAATTAAAACGTCCTGACCAGTTGTTGAATGGTGAGTATGGAGCCTGGCGTACTTTAGGTTTACATGGGATTTCAAAATATTCGGAAGAATCTTTTGCAAGGTTGTTAAAGTTGAAGAGCCTTAAGGCTTTATCTGTTAAAGATTCTGTATGTGGTCATTTTCAGTGGTGCTTCGTAAGCCATGAAAATCCGGGACGTGTTCAGCCTGATGAGGCTTTGCGGCGTATAGATAAGGTCGGACCATTTAATTATAAAGGAATCTTTTCACCATGGGAACAGCCGACAGAAGCCTTTTATATGTATCGCAATCTTTTTGTTGACAGTACATGTGATACGATAACCCCTACAGCAGCTGATAGAAATCATGATCTTATAAAAGGTGCAAAAGACTATACTTATTTATACCGTTTGAATTGCGGCGGTGACAGCTATAAGGATCATTATGGGCAAACTTGGCTGCAAGATGATTCTACCTATTCCGAGTCCTGGTCAGCACAGTTTGGATTAAATCCATATCTCGCCAGTCAGGGACATATTACAGATAAAATTCATGGAACTGATGATGATTCCTTATTTCAGTACTTTCGCTGGGGGCGTCATGAACTCAAATTTCATTTTAAAGTTCCTGACGGTAAATATCGGGTAGAGCTTTATTTTGCAGAACCTTGGCTTGGTGCACGCTATGGTGCCGCGATTGATTGCGAAGGAGAGCGAATTTTTGATGTTGCTATCAATGACAGTACGGTGATAACAGATTTTGATCCCTGGGCAGAAGCCGGTTATGCAGGTGCTTGCAAAAAAGTGGTTGAAGCTGATTCCAAAGGCGGGCTGCTGACAGTTAGTTTTCCTGAAGTGAAAGCAGGGGAGGCTGTTATCAGTGCTATTGCTGTAGCAACAGATGATCCTCATAATAGATCTTTTCATCCTATTCTTTCAGCATCGTATAATCCTCACATGTGGAGTGA
>DMYZ01000079.1 GCA_003483565.1 Prevotella sp. | reverse complement strand
CTAAATTTATCATGAACCGGCAAACATGTTTAGGATAAAAACGCTATAAATAAAATAATATATATACCTTCATAAGGATAGCAGTAATACTCCTTTTATTATTCACCCTCAATAAAAGAGACTTATATACCCTTAACTCATTTTATTGAAGTTTAATATTGATTTTGCCTAAAACTATTTTCAAGAGTGATACTCTATGCTAAGTAATAATATTAGATCCTATTTCTGATCAACTTGTAACTATTCAGCCATTCTATCATTACTAATGATATTGATTATTAATAGTTTATGGCAATTCTTATGTTGTATGCCAAGCATAAAATCCTTTTCTTGCTTAATATTTGCATGCGATAATGTTCGTAAGTAACTGTAAATCTCGGAGACTTTTGGCTGAACAGTTACGATCAACTTAGGAATAGGTTAATATTGTATAAAACATGCTATTTATCGACATAAATTAAGATCTATTTTTATATATTTGCACAAATCAAAGTGAAAACGCAGAGCCCATTTATACTTTTTCTAATGGAAAAACAAAGAAAGGATGGGTCCTTAGCATGAAAAACAATTGCTCTTGTTTAGAGAGGGCATTTTAGGTTCTTATAATAATAACTAAAACAAACATTTATGTATTTACAAATCAAAAAAGTCGCATTAATTTTATGCATGAACCTGATTTGTTTCGCCGCTAATGCACAGCAAAAAATAACAGGTACCGTGAAAGATACAAATGGTGAGCCACTGATCGGTGTCAGCATTAACGTAGACGGAAAAATTGTGGCTATCTCAGACATTGATGGTAATTTTATCATTCAAAATGCTAAACCTTCTTCAAGATTAAAGGTAAGTTACATTGGCTACAAAACCTTTTCTGAAACCATTGGGAACAACTCTCATTTTAACATCGTAATGTCTGAAAACAACAAGACACTAGATGAAGTCGTAGTTGTTGGTTATGGTACAATGAAGAAGAGTGATCTAACTGGGTCCGTTTCTTCAGTCAACACTTCACAATTAAACTCAAGAGGTGCTACCAGTGTCCTGGGTGACTTGCAAGGCGCTAATCCGGGTGTAAATATTACGCAGACATCTGGTCGTACATCGGATTTTGATATCGAAATCCGGGGAAAATCTTCCATCAATTCATCTACAAAACCTTTATATGTAGTCGATGGTGTAATGTGCAGTGATATCAACTTTTTGAATCCCCAAGATATTGAACGTATTGATGTTTTGAAGGATGCATCATCTACAGCCATTTACGGATCCAGAGCCACTGCAGGTGTGATCATTGTCACCACAAAAAGTGGCTCAAGTGTTGCCAAAAATCAGAAACCAAATATCAGCTATGATGGCTACTATGGTTGGTCTCATGTAACCAGAATGCCCAATTTTATGGACGGGAAGCAATTCTATGAATATCGTTTTTTAAAGTTCTTAACTTATGGAGGAAGTGGAGATCAAGTAAATCCGGCTGAGCCAATCTATCAGATGAGCGGTACAGATATGGAACGTGCATTACTTCGCCAGCACACAGGGTCCGGAGTATATATCATGAAACAAATGATGGCCAGTGGCAAGACGTATGACTGGCCTGACATCGTTACAAGAAATGGAAGTCAACAAAATCACTTCATTGCATTAAATGGGGGGAGCAATAATATGCAATACCATTTCGGCCTAGGATATAATAAAGAGAATGGGATCTATAATGAAGATCATCAGGAGCAAATCAATTTCAAGGGAAGTTTAGATGCTCGTATCAATAAGGTCCTCAGTGCAGGTTTCAACATTAATCTGGCTAAAATCAACAATGGATATGCAAATGATGCCGCTATCCAATATGCCTACCGTATGAATCCTTTCATGGTTCCGTATGATACAAATGGTAATGTCAATCATAAACCCGGTAACTACGCAGCCTTGGGTACCGATTCTTACCAATTTACTGATCAACTCAATCCACTTGATGTAATGAAAAGTACAACTAAGAAACGCGATACATGGCGTTTGCTTGGCAATATATATTTAAACTTCAATCTGGCAAAAGGTCTGGCTTTCAAAACTACTTTCTCTCCAAATTATACCTATTATCGGGAAGGATTCTTTGGTGGTAATGTCAATCCTGTCACAGGCATGGCTTATGATGATGGTACCTACGCTGATGCGAACAATGACGGACTCGTAGATAACGAAGCAAGCTTGCTCACTGAACATAGTTTCTCCTGGACTTGGGATAATATTATGAATTATACTACTACCCTTCTCAATGTCCATAAACTCAGTCTTATGGGATTATTTTCCATGCAATCCGGTAACACGACAGCAGAATACTGGGATGCAACCGATGTAATGGAAAACACGGACTGGTGGAATTTAAACTCAGGTACATATAATGCGAAGAGTTCTTATAATTCTTATACGGAAAACAGTATGATTTCATACGCATTACGTGCAAACTATAGTTATAAAGACCGTTATCTTTTTACAGGTACAGTCCGTTGGGATGGTTCTTCTAAATTTGCTAAAGGTAACCGCTGGGGATGTTTCCCATCCGCTGCTGTGGCATGGAGAGTTACAGAGGAACCTTTTATGAAGAATATTAACTGGTTGAATAATTTAAAATTCCGATTTGCTTTCGGTATGACCGGTAACAATGACGGTATCAGCGACTATGCTACACAGCAAGTTCTGGAAGGACCTATCTATTATCCTTTTGGAAGTGTCTATTCTACGGGATTCTATCCGTCAGGAATTGTAAATCCGAATTTGAAATGGGAGAAATCATCAGAATATAACCTCGGACTTGATTTCGGTTTCTTAGGTAGCCGCATTTATGGTACGCTTGATGTTTATCGAAAAACCTCAAAGGATTTGTTATATCCTGTAGCCTTACCTCTTGAATCAGGTGGAGGAACAATGGTGACCAACATTGGATCTGTACGTAATCAAGGTATTGAAATCTCTCTTACAACAGTTAATATTGCCAATAAGGACTGGCATTGGGAAACGACACTTAATTTTGCTCATAACAAAAATAAAGTATTAGAAATCAATGGTACTGGAAACGAAGCGATAAGCTCTAATATTACAACCGGAAGTTTGTTTGTGGGCAAACCGGTAGATAATGTCTATGCCTATAAGTTCGGTGGCATCGTATCCGATAAGGATATGACTGTACCCAACAATACAGCAGCAACAAATGCGGGGCTTAAACCGGGCGCCACAATGAAGGAATATGATTATTACTATAAAGTATATGGTTTGACAGAAGGACAGCCTTATGTCGTGGATATAAACGGTGATGGTAAAATTGATAATCAAGACCGTATCGTAAAAAGTATGGATCCTGCCTTCACAGCAAGCCTGACGTCAAATCTCACTTGGAAAAATTGGGATTTCAGCTTTTCCATTTACGCAAAAGAACATTATACCGTTTATTCTAATTTCTTAAGTGAATACCTTAATCTTAAAGACCGTGGTCGCATGAAGATTAACGGCAACTTCTATATTCCTGCAGGAACATTGCTAGACTGTGACGGTACTAACGCCGATGGTACATACATTAATCCTGTATATCAAGTCTCCACTCATTATGGCTCATTGCCATTCCCTAATAATGGTGGAAAAAACGGCGGTGTTGGTTTAGAGTCTAATTATTGGGATATTGCAAAATGTGTAACCAGTGCTTCCTACTGGAAAGTTCAGAATATTACCTTAGGATATACGTTTCCAAGAAACTGGATCAACAAATTCGGTTGCAACTATCTCAGACTTTATCTTACCGTCACCAATCCATTCATTATAACCCCATATAAAGGATTCGATCCAGAGTGGGCTAACGCTTCTATGAAAAATGATGGTCCAAGCACCATAACTTATCAGATCGGTGCAAGCATTAAATTCTAAACTTGAAAACAAACTATAAAATGAAAAAGAATCACTATATATCAGCTATTGCAATTTTGACGATTGTTTTTACTTTAGCCAGTTGCAGCGACTTTCTGAATGCTAATAACAAGTCAGCAGGTGGTACAGCTTCTGACCACTTTAACAAAAATGCTTCCTATCTGCTTGTTTCAAC
>DMYZ01000305.1 GCA_003483565.1 Prevotella sp. | reverse complement strand
GTATTAACAATGATGTGAACTATAATGATTTTTGCTATTTTATAAATATTTATAATTAATCTAATATAAGAAGAATATGAATACAAAAATTACTTTTTATCCGGTAGGGAATGGCGATTGTAACCTCGTAGAGTTTGCTAATGGCGCCAAAATGATGATTGACTGCAACTTTCGTGTGAAGTCAGAGAACGAGAACAGTGATGATTATGATGTCATTGGCGATTTACTCAATAATAAACTAACAACTAAGCGACATGGGCTACCATTTCTGCCTGCGTTTGTGTTGACTCACCCTGACCAAGATCATTGTAGGGGGTTCCTGGATAAGTTCTTCCTTGAAAAAAATCCTGAGCAAAAAGAACCCACTCAACAAGAGAAGGATGATAAACTTATTCTAATAGGAGAGTTATGGTATTCACCACGTGTTTTTACAGAATCGCAACAAGAACTCAATAAAGATGCCAAAGCTTTTAAGAAGGAGGCTGAGCGTCGTATGGAACTCTACAAGACAGGCTCAGCTGATGCAAATAAGGATGGCAACCGTATCCGCATCATAGGCTATGCCGATGTTGACCAGCTAGATGGTATACCAGCAGATCGCATTTCCGCAGCTGGTAGTAAGATTAAGGAAATTAATGGTAAAAAATACTCTGATATGAGTATTTTCGTGCATGCACCTTTCAAAAATAGTATTGAAGGTGAGAATAGAAATGAGACCAGCATCGTGCTACAGATTCGAGTAGATGTAAATGGTAAGACAGACAAGGGACGCATTATATTTGGTGGTGATGCGGAATGGCGTGTATGGGAGAAGATAATGGATAAGACATCAGATGATAATAATCTAAAGTGGAATATCTTTGAAGCACCCCACCATTGCAGCTATACTTATTTTTGTGACAATAGGGACGAAGAACCATCTCAGTCTTCTTTAGACTTTCTCGACAAAAAAGATGGTAAGGGCTATATCGTAAGTTCTTCGAAAACCATTAAGAAGAATTCAGACAATCCTCCTTGCCAAAAGGCCAAGAACCGCTATCTGGAGCATTTAGATAGCGAAGATTATTTTCGTTGTACCACAGTCGACGAAGTGGAGAAACCTGTCGTGTTTGAGGTAAAGGAAGATGGTATTCATCTTAACTCAGAGACTCATAAAAACGAGACAAAATCAAATAGTGGTAGTCGTCCTCATGTCTATGGAGAAATTTTCTGATCATTGCAAAGCTTTGGAATCATCCAGAGCTATAGCCTTTGAAAAAGCGTTAAAACCTTGGGCGAAATCGTTCATACAAGGATACACCCTTGTGGAATTACCAGAGGGTTCTGTCGGTATCTGCACAAAGATAGCAGTCGATGTTGGTTCCGATTCTTTATTGCTGGTTGGAGAACCAGTAGTAATTGGTGTGAGTAGTCCTGATCTTGAATATGATGTTCCATTTGTGTTTCCAGATAGGCTAAACTTTCCCTTCTCAAAGTTTCCGCACATCAACTTTGCTCATAAAGGGCTGCCCAATACGATATGTCTTACTAGAGAACCCATAGAGGAATGGTATGCCGAACATACATTTGGCGAATACGTCAATATGGTTGGTAAGTGGTTAAATGATGCAGCTCGTGGAACTCTGATGAAACTGAAGAAAGGTGATTTTTATGAACCCTTTCGGGTGGAAAATACGAAAGGAGTGCTTATCATTAATGGGGATATTGACAAATATATAGTAAGGATGCTAAAACCTTTCAGTTATTATGTCTCTGTTAATTACGATACCTTTGTGGGCATAGAAAGTTATAATCTGATTGAGGATGGCTTTAAAGACAATAGCATAGAAATTATCCTTTCTCGAAGTTGTAAAAATATTATTTATGACTGGTTCATACAATATCCAACTACACTTGGAGAACTGTTAAAGTTTGCGAAAGATAATGGCTTTGTTATAGAGCAAGAAAAAATAGTATCATTATTAAGTGCAGATCAATGTCCTGTAAAAAAATTGTTTTTCCGTTTTGCTTTCATTCGGCCTAAAAACCTTATAGGAAAAGTTACTCCTGTTGATTACCTCTGCTATTGTGTGGCTAAGGAAGACTTCATCAAGCGAAATTTTGATGCTTCAATAGATGGAATAATGATGCTCGATAAAGTAACACGAGAATATGCCAACAAACTGACAGAAACAACTGGGGTGATTAGTGAAAAAAAAATACTCATTCTTGGTTGTGGCGCTATAGGGAGCAAACTCATTTATCATTTGTATCGTAGTGGCATAGCCAACTTGACCATCTGCGATAAAGATGTAATGATGCCTCATAATATATGCCGCCATGCCTTGACAGTACCTTCGATTTTAAAAAATAAGGCTGAACTTGTTCGTGATAGTGTAGACAAAATGTTCTATTTCTCTTGTCCAATTAAAATCGTCAAGGATGACCTACTAAAATGGTTACCTCAAACAAATCTGAGTGAGTATGATGTAATAATTGATGCTACAGCTTCTGCTAGTGTTGCTCGTTGTCTTGATAATGTTGTTTGTAATCTGACTATTCCTGTTGTACGTTTTGCTTTGTCTGATTCTGGTAGAGTAGGTCTTGTGTACATCAACTATGACCGCAGTGTTTCTTTGGTTGATTATTATATGCAAATACTAAGGGAGGCAATTGGAGATGATGATGTTTCAACTTGGTTCAAAGACGAACGCAAATATAACTACGATTATGTAAGAGTTGGGGAGGGATGTCATTCGAGTACAATGAAAATCAATGATGATGTTATATCAGCTCACACTGCGTTGGCTGCAAGAATTGTACGCAACCTTTTTGATAAAGGTGTAAAGAATAATGCCTGTCTTTCATTTGCTGATCTAGACTTTAAGGGAAGTATGTATTCTTTGAAGTGTCTCATACCTTCTTTCGAGAAATTTACTTGTCAGAATAATTCTCAATGGGAGGTAAGAATACCTTCTGATTTGTTACAATATATCAAAAAGGAAGCTAAGGTTGGCGGTAAAAAAGAAGTAGGTGAATATATGATGGGATATGTCGATACCAAGTATCGCCGTATTTATGTGCTAGATAGTTTTAAACCCAAAGATTCATTGCGTCAAACAAGCAGGATAGAGTTGAGTATGAAAGGCTGGAAGGAGCATAAGGAGACAATAAACCAACGTACTGCAGATATGATGCATTATCTGGGAGATTGGCATAGCCACCCAGCAGGTCCTCTTTTGCCTTCAAACATAGATAAGATAACTTTTGAATACTTGATTACAAATGAAATAGATGGTATCTATGGACTTGGACTAATCACTAATACGCATGATATTAAAGCATATTTATTAGAAAAATAATTAAAAATTATGGCATTAAACTTTTCAAAAATGGATGTATATTCACGTCATGCATATCTTTATTCTGCATGGACTGCGATGATTATACCGTGCGTGCTTGCAATTGCTATGATGTTTTATAGTCAGCCTTCGCAAGAATTGCATGAATTATGGAGATACATATTGACATTCTTGCCCGTAGTTGTGTTTTTTGCACTGGGCTTCTTTTTGAGAGAAAGGATAAGGGCAACGTCAAAAATATTGTTTCAGTATCCACTCTTTAAAGAAGATGAAACAATGATGCCTACAACAAATTTCCTGATGTGGTCTTCTGACTCTCCCGATGAAATGAAAAAGGCTATACGAAAGAAGGTAAAAGCAGTATTCGGGTATAATATGCCAACCAAAGCGCAAGAAGCCAAAGATCCTAATGCCGCGAGGAAAACCATCGCTCCTATAGTAGGTGCTATAAGAAAAAAAGCAAGGGATTCTGGGGATGTAGTTTATACTCAGGCTAATTATCGTTATGGATTTAATCGTAATCTGATAGGAGGCCTCGTATGGTCTTTTGCTTTGACCTTCTTGCTGATGATTATTAATTTTATAGTTCCTTGTATCCATTGGCAGTGGTTCATTGGAACATTAATATTTATCTTTCTTTGGGGACTTTTAGAATTTTACGTTTTTCTCAAATTTAGTGCTCGAAGCTATGCACGACAATTATTTATAACCTTTTTAGCAATATAGAAATTATGAAGTATGAAATTGAAATGCTGGATGTGAATGCTGCTGATGCTTTTCTCATCCATTATATTGATGATAACGAGGTAAGTCATATTATTATGATTGACTCTGGTAATTATGAAGATGCGGATAAGATAATCAAGCATATTCGCACCTATTATGATAGAGTTAGTACTAACGGTTGGAATGGTTACATTATTGACTTTGCAATTGTTACACACCCAGACGATGACCATATTGGAGGCTTTGTGCACATGCTTGAATATTTGCGTGATAGACAACTAGATGATTTTATTATCAATAATTTCTTGGTTAATGACCCTACTGTACATAAATTTATTCCTAATGATGTAAAACGAGTTCAAACACAAAAGACACTTGATGCCAGATTGAAATCAGTCTATAATTACAAAGAAGATGAAAAGAAAAATTTGCTTGACCTTATTGATTCACTAGAAATTCACAGAAAAGAAGCTTTCGCAGGTGAGCATTTGGATACGCCAAAAATTAAAATCCTTAGTCCTACAAAAGAATACTATGAGAGTCTTTTATCCAATTTTCGTAATAGGTTGGATTTTCAAACAAGTATTGAAAATGCAGAAGAAAATTCTTATAGTGCAGAAAATGATACTAATGATGAAAATACATTGAGCAAAACTCTTGATAGTGCAAAAGATGATGCGTCCGCCCAGAATCAGAGTAGCATTGTATTTTTATTTGAGCCTGAAGAAGGGGAAAAATATCTCTTTACTGGTGATGCGGGACGAGATGCCTTCAATCATGTACCACAATATTTGCTACACTATTTCAAAGGTGTAAGTTGGATGAAAGTGCCACATCACGGCAGTAAACATAATTTGGATTCAACCATTATCAAGCATGTTAATCCGAAAGCAGCCTATATTTCAACAGAAAAGCAAGGTAAATACCTAAATAGATGTACTGTTAATGCGCTGAAGAATAATGGCACAAAAGTATATTCTACCTCTCAGAATCGATCAGGCATACTCCATCATAGTATTAATAGCAGGATAGGTTGGGCTGCAATAAAGCCAATGTAGCCTATTTATGGAAAATATCGTTTGAAAGAATATTTTGTAGATTATCTTTAGCAGACGACGTCATTTCAACTGTGTCATGGGTTAATACAATAAAATATTATTAACCGTTGTTTTTAACAGTATAAAAATGTTATCAAAATGACACAAGAAGAGTACGCAGAGATGTTATCTCAGGCAAAAGATCAGTTTAAGAGTGGCACAGCCTTGTTTGGCATCCGATAGTATGGATGGACGC
>DMYZ01000081.1 GCA_003483565.1 Prevotella sp. | reverse complement strand
AGCTATGTTCCGGGCATATACCAATAGTAGTGTTGATCCAAACTCTAATGCACTAAGTTATGCATTTAACTGGAATAAAGATTATACAAATCCTGTTCTTAATTCTATGAGTTTTGGTAAATATGATGGATATATTGATGCTGAAAAAACAATGCTTGCTTCCAATACTAATTGGTTTGATGAGATATCTCGTGTAGGTAGTTTGCAAAATTACAGCGTATCAATAAGTAATGGTACTGATAAGGGATCGTATCTTTTCTCTGTTGGATATAAAGGGGATGAAGGTATTATCAAATATACTGACTATAATAGTATATCTGCAAGAATGAATTCAAGTTATAACCTTATCAATAATAAAGCTACTATCGGTGAAAATTTCACAACATCCTATTATACTTCTGTTGATCAGAACCAACAGAATCTTGCATTACAAGCTTTATCTATTATACCTGTTCATACTGTGGACGGTGATGGATGGGGTGGACCTGCAAATGGTATGAATGATAGAAATAATCCTCTGCGTCTGCTTTATGACGGAAGAAATAATAGAAAGAAGGCTTGGCGTATGTTTGGTGATGCATATTTATCTATACGTCCAATTAAGGGGCTTGAACTTAAATCTACTTTTGGACTTGACTATATTCAAGATTTTCTTCGTACTTTGACTTATAGTTATAAAAACGGTTATCTTAGCAATACTATAAATAATAGTCAACTTTATCAGGATCATAATCTTAATTGGACTTGGAGTAATACCGCTACTTACAACTTTAGCTTTGATAAAAATGAATTTAATTTCCTGCTTGGTACCGAGGCTTATAAAAAGACACATACATATATTGATGATTATCGTAAAACATATAGCATAGAAAGTACAGACTTTATGTGGCCAGATGCTGGTACAGGTGATTCTTTTGCAGGAGGTGATCAAAGTTCTTATGCACTATTTTCCTATTTTGGTAAGATAGATTATAATTATGCAGAAAAATATTTAGCATCTTTTACTGTACGCCGTGATGGTTCTAGTAAATTTGGTTCTAATAATCGTTACGGTATGTTCCCTGCGGCTACATTAGGTTGGCGTATATCCAGTGAAAAGTTTATCAGTGATAATAAGAATCTTAAATGGATTGATGACCTTAAGTTGAGAGTATCATGGGGTAAGACCGGTAATCAGGAAGGCATAGATTACTATGCTCATACTGGAAAATGGTCTGTCGCTTATGGTTCTGCTGATCCTACATGGTCTGCTCCTAATTATACGTCTTATGATATGAAGGGAATTGGCAGTGGGACTTTAGCTTCTGGATACGTTCAGACACAACGTGCTAACGCTAATCTGAAATGGGAAACTACTACACAATGGAACTTTGGACTTGATTATACGTTATTGAATAATAGCCTTTATGGTAGCTTTGACTATTATATCAAAAAGACTACAGGTATTTTGTTAAGCCCAAGTTATATTGGCGTTATTGGTGAAGGAGGCCCTCAATATGTTAATGGCGCATCTATGCAGAATAAGGGTTGGGAATTTTCTATGGGTTATCGTAAGACTTTATCCAATGGCTTATGCTTTGATATAATGGCCAATATAGATTCTTATCGTAATAAGGTCATTAGTGTACCAGCCAGTGTTATCAATAACTATGGTGGTAACGGTGCTAACGATAATATTATTGGTCATGCTTATAATTCTAAATACGGTTATGTTGCAGATGGTCTCTTCCGTTCTAAGAAAGAAATTGATGCCTATAATAGCAAATATACTTATGCTTCTGGTTTCGTGGTTCCGGCGTTAGGACGTATTCGTTATGCAGATGTAAATGGTGACAATGTGATCAATGAAAAAGATCAGACTTGGATTTATAACCCGACACCAGATTTCTCTTATGGTCTTAATATTGTCCTATCATACAAAAATTTTGATCTTTCTATGTTCTGGCAAGGAGTACAAGGTGTCGATTATTACAACAACGAGAAATTTTCCACAGATTTTTATTCTGTAAGTGAAACTGGTTCCAATAAGGGGGTTAGAGTACTTAATGCTTGGAGTCCTACCAATATGAATTCGGATATTCCTGCTTTGACCTACACAAATGCCAATAATGAAGGTAGGCTATCAACATATTTTATAGAAAATGGTAGCTATCTTAAATTGCGTACATTACAATTAGGTTATATTCTTCCGAAGTCTATTATGAAAAAGTTTTATATGACCAATTGTCGTTTCTACGTTAATGCAGAAAACCTTTTGACGATCCATGCTTCTAATTTTTCAGCTACTGATCCAGAATCATCAAGTTGGGGATACCCTATACCAACGTCTATGTCTGTTGGATTACAAGTAAGTTTTTAATTATTAATCATTAGCATATTTATAATATGAAAAATATAATATCTTTTGCAATTATTCTTAGTGCAATATTTACTTTAACTTCATGTGGCGATTCATTCTTAAATGAGAATGCCACCTCTGCTGTAACAGATAATTTTGTAAAGCAACAAAACCAGATAGAAGGCCTTGTGACTTCTGCATATGCAGGACTTGGTAATGATCATTACACGTATCCTTTTAATCTATGGCCCTATGGAGATATTAGAAGTGATGATGCAAAGAAGGGAGGGCGTGACGAAAGTGACTGTATTAATTATCACTATTTGGAGATCTCTGAGGGGGTAAATTCTACTACGGATGGTCTTGATGATATTTGGTATCACCTATATTGTGGCATTGCGCGTTGCAATACTGCACTTCATTCTTTGGAGCTGAAGTCTAATAGTAACTATGCAAATAAGGTAGAAGAAATTGCTGAAATGAAATTTTTACGAGCTCATTTTTATTATAAATTGAAAATTCTGTTTAAATTTGTACCTTGGATTACTGAAGAGGATATTGATAAAGATGATTATACGACAATTGGTAACCGTGTATATAGTAACGAGGACCTTTGGAAGAAGATAATCTCTGATTTTGAGGATGCTTATAAAACTTTACCAGAGGTTCAGTCAGTGGTGGCTAGGCCAACAAAATAT
>DMYZ01000031.1 GCA_003483565.1 Prevotella sp. | reverse complement strand
GTGACTTACCACGCCCTGAAGGACGTGGCTTCCGCATCACCAGGATGCTTCTCTTGACACGCTTCAATGAAGTTTGCGAAAACGGATTCCCGACTTACTACCTCTCCACGTTCCGCTAGTCCAGCGGATTGTTTAACAGACTCCAAAATGGAATCCTTCTTCTTATTACCATAACGACTCTTACGGGGCTTTTCTTGGTTCTCGAAATCCCCATTCTTAATCATCTGTTCCAGAAGGCGCTTGCCTTCCGCAGAGATGTTAAGCGCAGCATTAACATCTCTGTCATGCCTGCTTCCACAATGTTCACACGTCCATGTTCTTTCATTCAATGTCAGACCATGATACTTATTTTCACATGTAGAACATGTCTTGCTACTGGCAAAGAATGTATCAATCTTAATACACACCTTACCAGCACGCGCTGACTTATACTCACAGAGTTGAATCAGTTTTCCCCATGCACAATCCATAATGGCTTGTGCCAGACGACGATTCCTGACCATACCTCTGATATTCAGGTTTTCAAACACCAGTCCATCGTTTTCGTCAACGAGTTCTCTGGATACCTTATGCAAATAATCATTACGACAATTCACGATGTCCCGATAAATACGGGCTACCTGAAGACGAGCTTTTTCTCTTCTGTTACTCCATACTTCCTTTACCTGCATAAAGGATTGTAGTGGGTTTTCTTTTGAGTATGGACCGAACATTTCTTTGTCCGTAACTAATTTGTTTTTCTTTTTACTTCTTCTTGCCATAGTTTTCATGGCTTTTCTAAGGTGTCTGAGTTTTTGTTTCAGGTATTTATTGTTACCATATTTTTTACCGTTGGAACCGATGACTAACTCTTTGATACCAAGGTCAATACCAGTTGGTTCCACATCCGTATTAACTTCTGGTAACGGTAAACCATCATCAATCACGAAACACGCATAATATTCATTGGATGGAGTTTTTCCGACATAACATGTTTTGATATCGCCTTTGAATTTCTGATGTAATTTAGCACGAACGTATCCGATTTTAGGTAATTTGACACAGTTCAGTGAGAAATCGACTTTAGAAGATTGAGGGAATTCGATAGATTGTTCTGTGTTGCGTCTCTTGGTTTTTGGATAACCAGATTGTTTCTTGAAGAAACGCTGGAATGCGATATCTAATCTTTTTAGTGTTGCTTGTAGGGTTTGCGAGTGTGCGTTGGGCAACCATGTGATTTCTTTTTTGATTTGAGTGAGTCTCAGTTGCATTTTTTCTCTGGAAGTATATTTACCATTGTTATGGTATTTGATAAAACGCAAAGCCTCATTCCAGATGTATCGGTTATGCCCGAAGTGAATAGCCAGATTATGTTTTTGCTGTTCAGAAGGATAAATACGATATTGATATGCTGATATCATATTATCCTCCTTCCTAAAAAAAACTGTTGATATTTTTCATAAAATACCATAGACTATACTCGTTGTCAACTGCTTATTTTTATTAAAGACTGGTTTTTCACATCGCTGATATCCCTGCCCTGAAGGACGAGGCTTTACGCGATGATGGGTAATTTTTAATGTGTAATAAATCGTTTTGTTGTACTAATTTTAAATTTTTATTAAAAAAGTCCTGGTGTCCTGCTTCAGAATATAAAATACCATTAATATTATAATAATGGACAATATTGTTTTGAATCTGTATTTCCATCACAGGCTTTAAATCCAATTCATCTAAACATATATTTTCAATCGAATAAATATCCATTAATTGATTTTTTCTTTTTTTAGGCAAAATTACATCTGCTGAATAGTTAAACATAACATTTAATATTTTTAATCCAGTTATATTTTCTAATTTTTTTTCATCGTCATTATGGTTTTCCTTATAATTTTTTTTCCATAAAAATATTATATATTATTTTTTAAAAAAATCATTGACAAAAATATAAAACAATATTATAGTTGCTTTAACTACAAAATATTACCGTGGCTGCTGAACCTCGTAATTATTGTAGGAGTAAGTGTTATGAAACAAAAATTTGTTCCGACTCATCGACTTGATGATGTTCGTGTATCTGTATCGAATCCATCTGGACTAGATATAACTTTATTTGCGAATAAAGATGTTCCAATAGATAGAAATAGTTTATGGGAAACCCAAGCTATTGCATCCATTTCTGAAACCATTTCAGAATTAGGTAGTGATTTTTTTGGAGATTGCGGTGCAGTTTTGAGACGTGCTGTCTTAACACCCGATTTTCATAAAGGTTCAGGAATCCCCGTAGGAACGGTATTGGATGCAAAAGGCTTTGTCATACCTAAATGTGTTGGACGCGATTTAAATTGTGCCATGCGTATGATTGCTACAGATGTTTCTATTGATGAATTTCAATCATTAGGCAAAGCATTAGATAATAAATTACGTCATATTTATTTTGAAGGTGGTAGAGACATTCCTTTAGATGAAGACAATAGACGTAATATGTTAAGGCATGGTCTTATGGGGATAGATAGTAAATCCAAAGAAGGTTTATGGAAATATATTCCTGATGATTTAACTTCACAATGTGATTATACTCACAATCTTGGTTCATGGGATACTGATGACACATGGATGTTTGAAGATTTTATTAAAGGGTCTGGTGGAAAATCTAGAGATGCAGCATTAGGTTCAATAGGTGGTGGAAATCATTTTGTGGAATTCCAAATGGTAGAAGATATTATGGATAAACAAGCAGCATATCAATGGGGTATAAAAAAAGACTGCATTTCAATTATGATACATAGTGGTTCTCTTTCTTTGGGATCTATGGTAGGAGATCACTTTGTTGATGTGGCAAAAAAACTATATCCATCACATATTGTCAGACCTAATCATGATTTTTATCCTTTGCCTTTATATGGCGATAAAGGACATATAGGAAGACAATATCTTTCTGCTTTAGGATTGGCAAGTAATTTCGCTGTTATGAATCGATTGATGTTAGGATATATGGCAATAAAAGCACTTTCTGAATTACTTGGCAGAGATGTGGAAAGTAATCTTATATATGATCTTTCTCATAATATGATTTTTCCTCATGATGATGGTATTATCCACAGAAAAGGTTCTTCACCAGCCGAATGTGATAATCATAATTCTATTTTTCCAGATGGACATCCTGTTATTATACCAGGTTCAATGGGAGATGCTAGTTATGTCTTAAAAGGTCAAGGTAATCATGATAGTTTACAATCAGCACCTCATGGTGCAGGACGTGTAACAGCAAGAGGAGAAGGACGAAAGGCAGATATGGGAGAATTGGATAAAATAAGAATAGTGACAAAAGTTGATCCAGACAAAATTAGACCTGATATTGCTAATGAAATAAGAAAAAATATGATGGAAGAAGCACCAGGAAATTATAAACCTGTATTACCTGCTCTTGAAACTGTAAGAGACGCAAATATTGCAAAACCTGTTTCAAAAATGTGGCCATTATTAACAATAAAAGGCTGATTCACACAAAGGAATCAGCCTTTTATTCAAACAAAATATTTTCACAATATTAAAGTTGATGTGCAATATCTTGAAAAGCTTCTGATAGCAAAGAAGTGCCACCAGCCATTAGATGTGTATCCACAATATCATATTCATCATCTTCTGTTTCAAAAAAATAAACGCCTGCAAAATTCTGAGCTTCTTCTTCTTTACCAGCGACGATACAAAGATTTCCATTCTCATATTTAATCAAATTGCGCGATACAA
>DMYZ01000182.1:21866-24339 GCA_003483565.1 Prevotella sp. | reverse complement strand
AAGGACTCACCAATAGTACAAGGCATATTTACCTTCCTGCGCCCCGTTATCATAGGCCTCATCGCAGCAGCTGCCCTGATACTCATGACTCCTGAAAATTTCGGTTCACCTTATAAAAATTTGCCACTTTTTATTCTAAGTATAGTTATCTTTGGAAGTGCTTTCGTGGCAACCAAGCACTTTAAGTTTAACCCAATCCTTGTTATGTTGGTTTGCGGCATTCTTGGATTAATTCTATATTAGAGTATTATAACTAAGTTCACATGCAGCTATATTGGGATAAAGATCTCAAATAGCTGTATTCAAACTTGAATAACCATAAAAACAACAGCTTTCTATATTTCTCTAAAAATACAAATAATGAAAGCAAAAGTTTTTGTATATTTGCTGGTATGATGAACAACAAGAAAACGATACTAATAGCTGAAGATGAGGAAAACATTCTTAGCTTCCTCTCAAGAGGTCTGCAGGACTATGGCTATCAAACATCTACATTCTCCAATGGCAATGATGCCTGGGAGTATGTTAAAGATATTAAGCCTTCACTCTTGCTGCTTGATATTCGTATGCCAGGGATGACAGGTTTAGAGCTTTGCCAAAAATTCCGCGAGCGCTATGGCTTTGCAACACCTGTGATTATGCTCACAGCCCTTGGCACCACTGATGATATAGTAATGGGACTCCATGCAGGAGCTGATGATTATGTCATCAAACCTTTTAAGTTCATCGAAGTTCTTGCACGCATAAAATCAGCTTTGCGCCGAAGTGATATTGTTCCAATAGAAGATCTGTCTTATCATGATTTACATCTCAATTCTGTTACTCACCAAGCTATAAGAGGGAATATGACTGTCGACCTCAGTGGCAAAGAATTTCGACTACTGTCATATTTTATACAACATCATGAAGAATTACTCTCCCGGCGCCAGCTCCTCAAAGATGTTTGGGATCGTGATTTTGATACTAATACTAATGTCGTAGACGTATATGTACGCTATATAAGAGAAAAAATAGATGATAAGTTCAATAAAAAACTCATCCATACTGTAGTAGGATTAGGCTATACAATGAAATAAGATGAAAGCAGGTCATAAAATATCTTTGTTATATTCAAGCATCACAATTTCTACCGTAGTTATAATTGGTGTAGTATTCTATTTTTTTTCAACAAACTATACTGATAGTCTCTATTATCGCTATCTGCAAGAAAAGGCACACCTAATCGGCATGGAACGCTTTGAGAAGGATGAACTCGACAAGACTGATTACCATCGCATAGTAATAGAAAGAGAACATGCGATTCCCACCGATCAGCATATCATCCTGAATATAAAAAATAAAAAAACAAAAAAAATACTAAGTTACTATCTAAATAAACAACAGATCAACAAACTAGCAACCAATCGATATGTGAAATTCCGATATGGAGACAAAGTAGCTGTTGGCATCATGTATTATGATAATGAAGGAATATTTGCGATACTTCTATTCAGTAGTAATCCATATGGCGAGCAAATTTCACGCACTATCAGATGGACAGTACTTTTTGTAATGCTATTCTCAGCCTTACTCCTCTATTTTATTTCACGTCTTTACGCTATCAAAATGGTCGATCGCATTGACCATGACTATCAGACAGAAAAACTGTTTGTAAACAATGCATCACACGAAATAAATAATCCCCTCACAGCCATCCAGGGAGAATGTGATATAACCCTAATGCGTGAACGATCAGCAGCAGAATATCGCAGTTCGCTGGAACGTATTGACAGAGAAGTTGAACGCGTCATCCGAATTATGAAACAACTGTTACAATTCTCCCATGCACGAAGAGAAAATACAGATAAAAAAAATTTAGAAAAAATACAAATGAGCATGATTCTCAAACCATTCACAGAAGCCTCTATAAAACTCAATATTATTAAAGACTTTACTATTGCTGCACAAGAAGACCTTCTTCTTATCGCTTTACGGAATATAATCAATAATGCCAGAAAATACAGTAATGATAGAAAAGTAATTATAACTCTCAATCGCCCCGAAATACAAATAAGAAACCGAGGAATTGGCATTCCACAAGCTGACCTAAAACATATTTTCGAACCTTTTTTTCGTGCCACTAATACACAAACTATTAAAGGCCACGGTATAGGATTGGCTCTTGCCAAACAGATATTAGAAAAATATAATGCCAAAATATACGTTACATCAAAAGAAGGGGAATGTACTTGTTTTCAAATAAAATTCAAACGGACTATAGCAGTCTAAAACTGCTACCTCTATCTACATTTTAGGATAAGACAAGCAAACGAGCATAATATTTAACCATATTTAACTAGTGAATGTCTAAGAAAAAAACTACCTTTGCATTCGTTATTCTATAATAGCAAAATATGAAAGAAATATTTCTTGCAGGAGGTTGCTTTTGGGGATGTGAGCATTTTTTCAAGCAAATAGAAGGTGTGACTGATAC
>DMYZ01000182.1:0-21634 GCA_003483565.1 Prevotella sp. | reverse complement strand
GGCGAGGACAAGGGGACTAGATATCGTACAGGTATTTACTATACAGATGAAAAGGACTTACATATAATTAGAGACGTTTTTAATGAAGAACAGAAACGTGTGAATGATGACATTAAGGTAGAAATACTTCCGCTAAAGAACTTTTATAAAGCAGAAAAATACCATCAGGATTACCTTGAAAAGAATCCGACAGGTTATTGTCACCTCCCTCAGGCTCTCTTTGATTTTGCACGCCAAGCGAAGATGAAAAAATAAAGAGCTTCAGTGTAATTAATCTAAGATAAATGTACCATTTATAGGTTGATTTCTTTGTAGCACCCCGATAGTCACTAAGTGCAATTAAGAGGATAGTAAAATTAATATGACGAATATTCCATAACCAAAGTTGGAAATTAATATCGAAAACAATTTTAAAATTAGATAATTTTACTGAGTAAAGGACTTTAACTATTCAGTTAGCACAATTAATAAGGTTGTGTTTCCCAATTGACCAAATAGCAAAAAACTTTACACAGTTTGAATTACATTATCTTGGGTCGTGATGACCAGAGATATGTATCTCTCTAGCTTTTTCAAAGCTAGAAGCATTCATTCAAGTATGCCGCCCAGTGGGGCGGCTTTATGTTTTTTTAACTCACTTAATCACCAATAATACAGGAAAAATATATTCAGCAAACAGCCCTCCATACATCCGATAAAGCGAAGAACTATAAATCATTCTATTTAAAATCCTTTTTTATAGAATCTCTTTATCAAAAATATATTCTGTTGAAAAAGAAAGGGTTATATCCTATTTACAGAACTAAATCAATCTATATCAATTAAAAATATTTACTATTCATTGAAAAAAGATTCTGATTTATTTGGAGGAATAAAAGAAAATAACTACCTTTGCACACGCAATTCAGAAATGACAATAACTGGTACGTTAGTTCAGTTGGTTAGAATGCCTGCCTGTCACGCAGGAGGTCACGAGTCCGAGTCTCGTACGTACCGCCAGTACTGTCAAGAATTTGCAAATTGGTACGTTAGTTCAGTTGGTTAGAATGCCTGCCTGTCACGCAGGAGGTCACGAGTCCGAGTCTCGTACGTACCGCGAAAGTCTTCAGTAAAACTGAAGACTTTTTTTATTCGTCCACAGTGTCAACAGTCAGTTTATACTGTACAACATACAATTACACATATCCGACAGACATCTAAAAATGTAAGACATCTTCAGGGGTAATTAAGATCTTTTGTTTCGGATAAAAGAAGGCTATCTCTTTCTGATGATCAGAAGCAGACAAAAGACGCAATATTTCCTGATAGGAATATTGATCAGTATCCATCACTAAAAATTTTTCTACAGACAGAGTATCTTCCTTATGTGAAACCAATCCCATGCTCTTATGAGCATTCTGCACCAACATACTGGCCAGAGCCGTAAGCGCCTTAACATATATCGCTATTTTGATAGGAATGCTCAACAGAAAAAACATACTGCCGTAGTGCTTTCTAAAAAAGATCAACATAGCTTCATAAAACACATGAACATAGCGGAAAGAAGATTTCTGTGTACTTTCCCCTTTATAATGCAGGATAGATACTGGAATATAATAGTTATGATACCCTGCTTTTAAAAGGCGATAACTAAGGTCTATATCTTCACCGTACATAAAGAAGTCCTCATCAAGTAATCCAACTCTATCCAGAGCCTCATGCCTTAACATGCAAAAGGCACCACTCACAACTTCTATTCTATGTGCCTCATTCCAAGACAAATATCCCATATAATAATGTGCAAAGCGATGACTCTTCGGGTATCTGGCACATAACCCCACCATTTTATAAAACGCTGTCATCGGTGAAGGAACACCTCTCCGTGACTCATTGGCTACCGTCCCGTCAGTGTGTAACATCTTCACTCCGGCAGAACCGGCATCCTGATGCGATTCCATAAAATCGACAACTTGTTTAAGAGTATTCTCTCCCACCACTGTATCTGGATTAAGAAGAAGTATATACTTTCCTTTGCATCTCCGAATAGCTAAATTATTAGCCCTGGCAAAACCAAGATTATGGTTGCTACTAATAAAGTGAGCCTTAGGATGCAAGGGTTGAAGATATTCACAACTTCCATCTTTGCTATGATTATCTACAACAAAAATTTCATTGTCAATATTCCTTAGTGACTTTTCCAGTGAACAAAGACATTGCTCCAAATAGGATTTGACATTATAGCTTACTATAACAACGGAGAGTATCATTTCACATCATCCTTACACCGTCCCTTACTAGGATTTACAAAAAACAAACTTAAAAATAAGATTATGGCCATATATCCAAATGCAGGAGACATCGTCTGATAATAAAACAGGATATCAAGGAGCATTGGAAGCAAGAGTAAGTTCATACGGAATAAGCCCCATTTTATTAAAGCCTTTTCCTTTTTCTCTACCAGTATATTATGAACTCGCTTAACAGCAAATAATTTCAGGGATAACGGAATCACAATAATAGTACAAAGTTCCATTACAATTTGAGCAACAAATTCAGCACTGCCAGACATAGAAGGGAGAATCATTACATCTGTTTCCCCTAAAACAACGAGCAAGACCGCAATGCCAATGAGTCCCAGATAGTAAGCCATCAATTTTTGTTGAACTTCTTTCATAAATTAAATTTCAATTTAAGATTTACCAAAAGGGGTACGGTTCACAATAGATCTGCCCAAAGTAACTTCATCTGTATATTCCAGTTCATCACCAACAGATATACCCCTTGCTATAACACTAAGTTTAATATCATAATCAGACAACCGACGAGAGATATAAAAATTTGTAGTATCCCCCTCCATCGTTGAACTAAGAGCAAAGATTACTTCTTTTACACCTCCATCAGCAACACGCTTAACCAAAGAATTAATCTCTATATCACCCGGACCAATACCATCCATTGGAGAAATAATACCTCCAAGTACATGATATACCCCATGATATTGCTGTGTGTTTTCAATAGCCATCACATCCTGGATATTTTCTACGACACATACTGTAGACTCATCACGACGAGGATCACCGCAAATCGGACAAATATCCGTATCACTTATATTATGGCAGACTTTACAGTATTTCACTTCGTTTTTCAAATGAGATATTGCAGATATAAAGTTCTCCACGTCCTTATCAGGCTGGCGAAGAATATGAAGTACCAATCTAAGAGATGTCTTTCTACCTATTCCCGGAAGTCTTGAAAATTCCGATACGGCTTTCTCCAGAAGATGCGATGGGTATTGCTGTTCCATATCTGCAAAGATACGATTTCTTTTGCAGATATGAAATATATTTTATAATTTAAAAATTAAGATTTTATCTTCACGGATATCAGACAGATATAAAAAAAATCAAGAAAGATGTTTGCACATATAAGACTTCCTATACCAAACAAAAAACCAAACTAAAGCGATGATCAAGACGACTCCACCAAGACCATAGCCTATTGTAAGATTCAATCCTAAGGCCTGAGGACTTACGAAAAGAAAAGTAGAACAAACAGCGGTCATGAAAAAGGCTGGAATTAAAGTAATGAAAAACAGTTTCTTCTTCTCAACAAGATAAACGGTAATTGTCCAAAGGGTAAATATACTCAATGTCTGATTAGCCCAGCCAAAATATTGCCAAATGATATTAAAACCATCAGGGTTTTTCAAATTCCAGACTAACAAAGCAATAAGAGACGCAAACATAGGAATGCAGATATAAAAACGACGACGGACAGTATGCTGCTCTAAGTGCAGAAAATCAGCAATGATCAACCGTGCACTACGGAAAGCTGTATCACCACTTATAATAGGAGCTGCGACAACACCAAGCAGTGCCAAAATACTACCGACAAAACCAAGCCACCCCCTGCAAACCATATTCACCACGGTAGGCGCATCGAAATACTGGATTAAAGATTTTCCCTGTCCACTTTCCCATTGGGCGAGAAATTGTTGAACCTGTTCAGCAGGCACCACTTCTCTCCATCCACCATAATAGAAAAAATACATGGATATGCCAGCCCAGATCAAGGCAACAACACCTTCTGTAATCATTGCACCATAAAAAATTGGCCTCCCCTGTTTCTCTTTTCTCAGACATCTTGCCATTAAAGGACTCTTAGTAGCATGGAAACCACTTATAGCACCACAAGATATAGTAATAAACAGGCAAGGAAACAGAGCATTCTTTGATAAAAAACTATTTAAGCCAAGAAGCTGGACCGGATTGTTTCTATTAGCTGTACCTAAATTGCTCCAAAGTTCAGGAATGTCCGGCATCTTTATATAAAGACCTATCATCAAAGCAAGAGCCATAAAAAGAAGAGAAAAAGCAAACAATGGGTATATCCTACCAATAATCTTATTAATAGGCAGCAATGTGGCTATAAGGTAATAAAGGAAAATGACAGCTATCCACATCACTTTACTTCCCCAAATGCTATTCAATATAACAGCAGGAGTCAACACGAATACAGCTCCACCCATCAGCAGCAGTAATACGGCAAAGACAAGCATGAGGCCCTTTGCCCGCTTGCCTAGATAAGCACCTACCAGTTCCGGCAAATCAGCTCCACCATGGCGGACACTTAACATTCCACAGAGATAGTCATGTACTGAACCTGCAAAAATACACCCCAGCACAATCCACAAATAAGCTACCGGACCATAATAAGCCCCCATAATAGCTCCGAAAATAGGACCTACCCCCGCAATGTTCAGAAACTGGATCATAAAGATCTTCCATCCGGGGAGAACTATAAAGTCGATGCCATCAGCTTTCGCGACAGCTGGTGTGGGACGATTACCCGGACGGAAAACATGTTCGACGAAACGACCATAGAGTAAATAGCCTACAACTAATGCCAAAAGACTTAATGTAAAAGAAATCATTGATTATTATTCGTTATAGATGCATTAAATTATTTGATTTGATTTGATTACAAATATACTTATTTTTTAATAAAAAAGAAAGTCTTGTGCATTTTTTCCTAACAATTTATTATTACAAGGAAAGATTCAGACTTCTATCTACCTATTCATATTTTATTTGTACCTTTGCATTCACGATTCTAATTACATTTTAAAGCGAATTATCAATTATGAAATCAAGATATTCTATTCATTTGCTGAAATATCTCTTTGCTGTTTTCATGGCTGCAACTATACATTCTGCCAGCAGTTTTGCTCAAGTTACATTCACAGAATCCTCTCCCAAGCGAGAAGTCAGAGCAATATGGCTGACCACTCTCAATGGTATGGACTGGCCACATACTTATGCTCAGTCAGCATCTTCGGTTGAGGAACAGAAAAAAGAACTGTGCCATCTCCTCGATCTTTATCAGCAGGCAGGTATCAACACTGTCCTTCTTCAAACCCGCATTCGTGGTACGGTAATCTACCCTTCGGCTTACGAACCTTGGGATAAATGCCTTTCAGGCACTTCCGGTTGCTCCCCGGACTATGATCCTCTGGCTTTTGCTATTGACGAATGCCACAGGAGAGGAATGGAACTCCATGTCTGGATTGTAACAATGCCAGCTGGAAAATGGAATGGACCAGGATGTATCAATCTTCGTAAAAAGTTCAGAAATCTTATCAAAAGAATCGGTGACGAAGGATATATGAACCCGGAAGATTCACGTACAGGTGATTATCTGACAAAAATATGCACTGAAATTACGGAAAAATATGATATCGACGGTATTAATCTTGATTATATCCGTTATCCGGAAGACTGGAAACGAAAAGTCAGTGAGGACCAAGGAAGACAATATATAACCTCTATTGTACAAAAGATACACGATGCTGTCAAATCTTTGAAACCCTGGGTTAAGATGAGCTGTTCTCCAATCGGAAAATACAGTGATTTACCTAGATCCATGAGTTACAATTGGAATGCTTACGACAGAGTGTGCCAGGACGCTCAGGAATGGATGCACAAGGGACTTATGGATGAACTTTTTCCTATGATGTATTTCCGTGACAACAACTTCTATCCCTTTGCCATGGACTGGGAAGAAAATGATTACGGAAGGATTGTTGCCCCGGGCCTTGGTATTTACTTTTTGTCACCCCAAGAACAGAACTGGCCCTTAACAGATATTACCCGGGAAATGGAAGTGCTTAGACAGATCGGCCTGGGCTATACTTTTTTCCGCAGCAAGTTCTTTACCGACAATATCAAAGGTATTTATAATTTTACCAAGAATTTCAATATATCCCCGGCTCTTGTTCCTATAATGACATGGGAACATAAAGTACCTACAGATACCGTATATAATATATATGTATCCGATCATTATCCTGTTGATATCAACAACAGTCGCAATCTGGTCATAGGAAGATTGCCTAAAAAAGAAATGGAAAAATACCTGATCAAAATCTCTCCCTGGCATTATGCTATCACAGAAATGGATCGCTTCGGTTACGAGACACCGTGGATAGAAAAAAGATCATATAGGCAGGATGCAGAAAAAAAACTAAAAAAAGTGGGGATTATCCGCTAATATTTTTTTATCTGACGATATCTGATTGTGTAAATCTGATGAAAGAGACTCTCCCATTCATTTTTGCACTTCTCGTCTGAAGAAAGGATACGCAAACCATAAAAACGTGTACCTGTCTTACGGTATTCATCCCATTTATGCAGATAAGAAGTCTTCTTAGGCATCGGAATGAGGAAATCTGTGATCCAGAGGACATCTGCATTAACATAATGCCTGCCATCATTATCAAGAAGTTCCATCATGGCCTCTATCATCTTTCGTGCATTCGTACCGCCTCCGATAAATGGCATCCCGTCACTCCGTTTGCGTTCATTTACATCCAGAAGGGTATTTCGGTCTGCAAGACCAAGTTTCAGCAACTGCTGCTGGTGAAGCTGTTCTATCAGATCGACAGGATGGACACTTACAGAAAAATCTATCAGAAAACAGTCACGATGAAGATTTACGGCTGTTTCTTCCAACAAAGAGAGGACTGAAGATTCTATTCGCTCCGGCATGCCATACATACTGGCAGAAGTATCAACACAGACAATCATTGGCCCTTTACGAGAGGCATGGACAAATCCCAGTTTTCTTGAAGGCTTAGTAATCTCAGATTTATAGCGAAAAGTCTGTAATTCTTTTGTCAGATATTTATAAATAAAAACATTATCAAGATCAGAATCACCATATTGCGCCAGCTCCACCGGCAGTAAGGCACTGAGGTCATTTCCCACAGTAACCCCTTCAATATCACTGCCCGATGAATGTTCTATCTTTATCGACTGTCCTGCAGCGACAGTAAGTCTTTCCCTTCCGGAAGCCTCTGACACCCGGCCCATCCGGGCAACAATCTCACGGATCTCCGGAAATTTGTCCTGCAATCGGATATCACGCAATTTACGTTCAAATTCCGTTTCCGTCCAGGTACCATCCATCTGGTCAAAAGCTTGCGAAGCTTCACTCTCATTGATTTTTTTTTCTCTGATATGCTGAGTTACCTGATCCATAAGCAATCGGAGATTCGTTTCAAAACCAGCCCGTCTGGCTTTGACATGTTGTTCCGTGACTCTTCGGAGTCCACGGTTGAGGGCATCACGCCAGTCCCTTATCAGCATTTCCCAGTTCATTGGATTGGCAACACTGGGCAGTTCCCCCTTGTTATCTTGAGAGAAGAGATTTTCAAAGAAAGATTTGTCAAATCCATCTTCATGATGATTCCGGTCTATATCCTCTATCAGCTGACGCCAAGTCTTTGCATCACGCCTCCTGCCGTCGCTCCACTCCAGAACCTTCTGCATGCTATTTTGTTCCGTCCAGGATCGCATATTCTGAAATTTAAGGAAATGAATGTTATCAACAATAAATTTACCGACTTCTGCATAAAATAATTTTCCTCGTATTCTGCTGTTCTTTATCTGAGTCTGATAATGAGAGTCAGCCATCAATTCATAAAGATAGTCCATAAGAGCATCATCAATATGGATCCATGGATGATCATCCATGACGTTTTTCTTCCTCTCAGGAATAACACCATTCTGACAATAGTCATGGAGCACATGAAGATATCGGCTGCTTTCTGCCAAATCTTTATTCATTATCGTTACCTCCTAATCATAAAGTTTGGCTGTATCCTGACGGGTAAAAGCCAGCTCTTTGTAAAAATCAGCAAGATAGTTTTTTACCATTTTCCGGTCACCAGCACCAATAAACATATTACCTTGAATAGCCTCATCATTTTCCTTCAAATGCTCAGCGATTACCTCTATTTCTTTAATATAATCATGACTTTCTTTCCTGGAAGCGATATCCCGGGCAAGAGTATCCTTCAATGTCGCCAGTTGCTGTGCTGGAACAAGAAACAAAGTATGAATGACAATATTGCGGACAGCATCACGCTCTTCCGGTTCCTGCCAGAGACAATGATATATTGGAAAAACATCTGCAAAAGAAACTTCCTTTCTATCCTGCAACAATGCAGAAGCCTTAAGTAGACGAACAATCTGTTTCCATCTGCGGTCACTGATATAAATATTTCTTCGTTCTTCATCAGCAGCAATCTCCACTGCATAGAGACTACGCCTTATCTGAAGAATTAGAGACAACACCTCATCTGATACTGATACAGCATCCAACTGACATTGCATTTGTGCATACTCACTCTGTGAAATAAGCAGTTCTTCTGGGATAGTCAAGGATTCTTCCTTTCCTGTAAGCATCCGGGAAAATTCTCTTTCATCAACAATAGGTCTACTTTCCAGACGGATTACAAAGCGATCCCATAACGCCTCAAGTCCCTCCCCTTTAGCTGGTAGTTCATTGCTGGC
The DNA here is from genome assembly GCA_003483565.1 of Prevotella sp. Classification (GTDB taxonomy): domain Bacteria; phylum Bacteroidota; class Bacteroidia; order Bacteroidales; family Bacteroidaceae; genus Prevotella. The sequence continues at coordinate 12,800 of DMYZ01000182.1, read as the reverse complement.
AGCTATAAGAAGTTTTAAAGGTAAATGACACTCCTGGGTACCATTACGGAATATTTTCTCATTGATAACTGTTAAAAGGGTATTCTGGATAGCCGGTCCCGCTTTCCATATTTCATCAAGAAATACGACATCAGCTGTAGGCAGATAACCTTCTACATGACGCTCATAAACATCATCCGATTTTAAACGTGCTATACTTACCGGCCCAAAAATCTCATCGGGAGTAGAGAAACGAGACATCAGATATTCAAAACTCTGCGCATTCAGAAAAGCCATCTTCAATCTTCGAGCCACCATACTCTTGGCAACACCCGGAGGGCCAAGAAGAATGATACTCTCGCCAGCTACTGCCGCAAGAAGTGACAGACTTATTTCTTCTTCCTTCTCATAGATACCTTGATTCAAAGCTTCAAGGAGATTAGATATCTTTTCTTTCATATTCTTGCAAAGTTACAATAAAAAATTGTTTTATATCATAACTTTTATTATATTTACATCCAAAGAATTGCGTCTTAATACATAAAGAAAAACAAATTATGATTATCGGTCTATGAACGGACTAATGGATGATAGTATCTCTCTGATATGAACAATTCCAGCGGCAATGCAATCTCAGTAAATATAATTAATAATTATAATGGATCATACGAATAAACAACTTTAATATAATAATATCAAGGAGATCCTGTCATAATCATAGTGTGATGTGAAGTGATTCAAACTAAATCACTTCACACTTATTTATTTAAAACATTATCTAAACACTTTCACACGGTCCTCAATCGGACTAAACTCCTTTTCATCAGGCTCAGAAAGAGGATTACCAAATGGCATTTCACTTATCAGCTTCCAAGATTTCTGTATGTTCCATTCTGTAGCAACATCTTTATCAATCAACGGATTATAATGCTGTAAACTGACACCGAGTCCCAGATCAGCAAGCTTTGTCCATATAGCCAACTGATGCATTGCCGAAGTCTGCTGGGACCATACAGGGAAATTCTCTGCATATAAAGGAAAAGAATCCTGTAACTTTTTCACCACATCCTGATCCTCATAGAAAAGAATTGTCCCATGTCCTGACAGGAAGCAACTATCAATTTTAGATTCTGTTTTCTTAAATGCTTCCTCGGGAACCATTTTTCTTAATATATCCTTTGTTATATTCCACAAGCGCTTATGGCTTTCGCCAAAAAGTACAACAACGCGGGTTGATTGAGAATTGAATGCACTTGGCACATTCTTTACTGCAAATTTAACAACCTCTTCTATTTTTTCATCACTTACAGGCGATTCACTGCCGATAGAATAATAGCTACGGCGATTTTCCAAAGCCTGCATAAAAGTTCTTTCCATATATCTCTTGTTTAATTGTAACAAGTACAAATGTACGAACTAATTATCTATTTACATTCTTTCTTATGTGAAATTATAATAATAAAAATAATACATTTATAAAAAAAATACAAAAAGCAAAAACTAAAGTATTATTCTATTGAAATTTTATCTATACGCAACTTCAGAATTCCCGCCGGCACCTTGATTTCTACAACATCCCCTACTTGTTTTTTTAGCAATCCCTGAGCAATAGGTGTCTTGATGGAAATCTTATGCAAAGAAAAATCTGACTCCATAGGATTAACTATTGTATAAGTCATACGACGGTTATGCGTAAGATCCGTAAGTTCAACTGTCGAAAACACTTGTACTGAATCTGTCGTTAATTGGCTACGTTGAATGATACGGGCATTTGCCAGCTTTACTTTCAAGCGGTCAATACGACCTTCAAGACGGCCCTGTTCACGCTTAGCAGCATGATATTCAAAGTTCTCACTCAAATCGCCCTTATCCCTTGCCTCAGCTATTGCCTCAGCTATACGCGGGCGTTCCACACTGAGCAAATCATGCAATTCCGCGACCATTTTATCGTAGCATTCCTGTGATATATATTCCATGATGAACTGTTATGATATTTTTGGATATCAAAATTAAATGAAAAAATTCAATTACACAAATAAAATTAATTTTTTCACACGTTGTATCACTGATATTGTCTGCAACCTTTATATAGAAAGCCTGACTTTCAAAAAAAACAAACGCATTACTTTAAATCTTGTTTTTTTATAAAAAAGACAGGGTGAATCATATATTTTTATTATCTTTGGAGAAAATGGAGTCCCAAACAATAGTATGAGTAAAGATACAAATTATATAATTCCCATCAAGCAAATACCACCTTCCTATCAACTGTGTTTTAATGACAGTTGCCTAAAGGCTGGTGAATGCTTACGTCATCTGGCCGGTCTGAGCATCAATAATGATCAAGTCTGGGGACCTGCAGTATATCCCAATGCATTAAGAAATGGTGAATGCTGCATGTTCAAACAAACAAGAATCATGCACGGAGCCTATGGCTTTAATACTATCTTCGATGAAGTAAAACAGAAAGATAATACTCCTATTCGCAACGCCATCAAAGAATATCTGGGCGGTCATGGCACTTACTATCTTTATCATCATGGAAAGAAGCTGCTGACTCCGGAACAGCAGGAATGGATTATACAACTCTTTAAACACCATGGTTATAGAGAAAACTTAATATTTGATGGCTATCGTGATGAATATGACTTCTCTTTATAACTTCGTAAAAAGCATTTGTAGGTTCACTACAAATATTTTGAACTTACACTACAGATCACTTGCAGCCTCACTACAGCATATCTGTAGCATATAAAAAAACAGACAAAAAAAGTTGGAAAAATATTCCAACTTGCTTGTGCGTCCTTAGGGATTCGAACCCTAGACCCACTGATTAAGAGTCAGTTGCTCTACCAACTGAGCTAAGGACGCTTGCTTAATTCAAATAATGTGCGTCCTTAGGGATTCGAACCCTAGACCCACTGATTAAGAGTCAGTTGCTCTACCAACTGAGCTAAGGACGCATTATTTTAAACCATCCAGGATGTCTCACCCGAATTGCGAGTGCAAAGGTAGTACTTTTCCATTATATAGCCAAACTTTTCATCATTTTTTTTTCAAAAACCTTATTCAGTTTAATCCATATAATAAGGTGTTTGAAGGTAATCTACTGTTATACAACCTCTTCTTTCTGAATTTACAACATTTCCTTTTAAAATCGCTATACAAATTACTTAACAGCATTCACCTTGTCTAACTGACGCTTTACCTGATCCCCATTAATAAGAAACACATGACCAAGTATACCTACAGACATTTTAATTTGTTCACCTTCAATGCCCATGCGGCTAATTGTACAGACATAATAATCATCTACATACATAGAGTGATCTACAGTATTATCAATTATGGCTTTACGCATTTGAATATCACCAGCTGTTTTCCCCTGGATATGAGAAAGCATCAACTGGTGTAACTCTCCTTTTACAACATCTCTATGCTTATAACCATTAGGAGCCGTAATAATAAAGACAGCAAGGATAAGAGCTGCACCAATTGTCAGTATATAAAATTTTTTATCTTTCATGGCGGCAAAGATAAAAAATTATTTTATTCAATACAAATATTTACACAATATTTATCTGATGGATCATTTACAGAGATCCTTGTTCTACAGATTTAGCCACTTCGAGGAGTTTCAGAGCATCAACATACTGTATCATACCTTGAGCGACTTCTTTTGCAGCTTTCATAGCCAGGACTACTGTCTGTGGGCGATGAACGACATCTCCTCCTGCAAAAACGCCACGGCGGGTTGTCATGCCGAAAGGACGGTCTACGATCTTCACGTATCCATTTTCATCAACTTCTATACCTGCAGTAGTGCTTACAATACGATTGGCAGGCCGGCTGCCAATTGCAAGATAAATACGGTCAAACGACTCTATGCGTTCACCCTGCGGAGTCTTCAGACGGCAACTTCCCAGACGTCCGTTACTGCCTTCAAGGAATTCCTCTACAGAAGTTTCCCATTCAAACTTCACACCTTCAGCAACAGCCTCATCATATTCACTCTTTATGGCAGGCATCTCTTCCGGAGTGTGGCGATAAAGTACCGTGACACTGGCACCCAAGCGAATAGCAGTACGAGCTGCATCCATAGAAACATTACCACCTCCGATGACCCCAACCTTCTCGCCTTCACACAAGGGCACCATATCCCGGCTGATAGCACCTTCATTATAGGAATTGACATTATGAAGCAAGTCTGTACTTTGAGTTACGCCACCTAATGTTGCACCTGGAGTAGAATTCATATTCCGAGGCACAGCTGTACCCGTACCCATAAAAATGGCATCGTAACCTTCTTCAAAAAGGCTGTCAACGGTTATGCCGTTCTCTCCGACCATACAGTTACAGACAATATCTACACCAAGCGCTTCGATCTTATGAATTTCCTCGCGAACGACTTTCTTTGGCAAACGATATTCCGGAATACCAAACATCAGGACCCCCCCAGGCTCCTCTTGCCCATCAAAAACGGTTACGGAAAATCCCTCGCGAACCATATCACCAGCGACAGTGAGCCCTGCAGGACCAGAACCAATCACAGCTATCTTGCCTCGATTCTTTTGAGGAAGACGTTCACGGGTCAGACTCATCTTGGTATCAAAATCAGCTATAAACTGTTCCAATTTGCCTATTTGTATCGGTTTTCCTTTCTTGTTCATTATACAATGCCCCTGACACTGTTTTTCATGAGGACACACACGACTGCAAATAGCCGGTAAACTACTTTTATTGTTTATAATGCTCATGGCAGATCCAATATTACCCATAGATAATTCATGGATCCAATCTGGTATATTATGCTCTATAGGGCAACCTTTGCGGCATAAGGGTACTTTACAGTTCAGGCAGCGCTTTGCCTCATCTATAGCCTCACGTGTTGTATATCCTTGATGAACGACCTGAAAAGCATTAGTTTCTTCCTTGTTCATACTTTCTTTTTAACTTCTTTTTATTTTTGATTTGTTCTAATTGTAATCTTCAGTTTGCAAAATTACGTTTTTATCTAATTACTATATCAATTATACATTTATATTTAACACTATTTAACCCTAATACAAAGGACGTGCAATACGTATACCCAGCTGTGAGGAATGATGCTGCATATACCTGAAAAGAGTCATGGATTCTTCTACCACATGATGATGAATGCTAGAGGCATTAAGCATGTGAAGTCCATCCTTATGCCAACAGGCTATGCCAATATGGGACGTATCCAATCCTTTTTTATCGGTAATAATAACAATAATATCACCATCATGGATAGTCTGTCGAAGCAAACGCGTATTGGCTATTTTTTCTTTAGGAATGTATCGATATACCTGTCCATTCACACTACTTTCAAGCTGGCGTATGCCCTTCCACCACGATGGATGGCGACTCAGCATTTTATAAGAGGAGATATGGGTAGACATATAATTAATGCTAATACGCTGCTTTGCAGAAAAGGGAGGATCGGGCAACTGTATGTCGCTGACCAGCCCATCCTTAACATTATCATTAATCCATATTGTGAAATAATGCTGACGCTTTGTATAGGCAACATTACCACCAATATAACGGATATTTCTCAATTCATAAAGAAAGTTTTTCCATTTAGTCTGGCCATGAGCTGCACACTGGCTGAGAGCAAGAATATATTCCACAAAAGTAGTACAATCCAACTGTCTCAGATTGACAATCAACTTTTCATCATCGGTTCCATCAAGCACTCCCCCGACATAAGGTACCCCAATGAACTTTTTTCCAAAATAAAGCATCCAACAATCCGGTTTATTCTTCATCACATGAGCCTGATGAAGAAGACGGATCACATTTAAACTGTCACTCTTTGTATAAACAGCTTCTTCTGAAAGGGATGGCAAAGCATAAAGACCCAGGCAGCCAATGAACAAAATATATAATATATTCTTTCTCATATATCTTAATATATAATAAAACAAAACACTAGTAAGATACTATCTTTTGCCAAAATTAAAACCGACATAAAAATTCACGGAACCAAACATATTATTAGTCCAGAACGCACTCTTCTTGTAATTATAGGTATGAAATACAGCGCTGGCACCTGCATACCACTTCGTATTATTCCATATTAAGCCAAAGCGGCCAACCCCATCTACATTAAAGTTATTGAATTTAAAATCACGAAATGTAAAATGTCGGTTTTGGGAATCACCAAAAGTATATTTATATCCTAAAGCAAGACTCATGGAAACATCAAAAAGCCAATTATGAGCAAACACCCAGTTATAAGCATATCCTGATGATACGGAATAATCATTGAGCTTAACCTCGCCTTCAAGGATTGTAGTATCAATCAGCAAAGTTTGTTCTGACTTTACACGCTCACTGACCATTTGAGAGAGTTCACTCAGATCAATATCCAGATCCTGATGAGTATACCCGATACCTAAAAGAAAAGAACCTGCACTCCTGCGTTGGACAGTACTTTGACTAAATGCTGCCGGATAAGAAAATTTATGATGATTGAAGATATAATAAATATTAAATCCTTTGATATTAGCATGAAATCCGTCAAAATCGACTCCGTCCATTTCATTAATACGATCCCCATTCTCCATATACATAGAACGAATCTTATAGTCATTACCCGTTTCACGATAAAACAAATCTATACCAAAAAGACTACTGTACAGGCTTATATCATACTCTTTTTTGCTAGAACCACCCGTCCCCAGATGGCTAAAGTCCAGCGTATAACCTAAAAACACCCATCGCCAGCCAAAATACGGACCAATACGATATGTAGGCTCAGGTGCCAGCGTTACACGCTGACCATTTCCGAAACCTATCGTATACATCTCATAAGTATTAGTATTCTGGAGCATTAAAGCATAATTATAATGCTGAGGTTCAATATAACTAGAATCAACATGGTTGAATTCTCTGAAAATATTCGTAAAACACTTGCCTATTCTATGTAAAGCGGTCTTGTCATGCCGTTCACGAGTCAGGCTGTCAGTGGAATTACGCTTGAACATTGTCATATTAAAGAGCTCATGGGCCCGCTGGCTAAAAGATTCTCCAAGTGTATCCTCGCACGCCTGTTGCCCCAGCAAAGATTCGCTGTGCTGCAATTTATCATATGACAGCCCCTTTGCCATAATGGCTAGAGGAAACGAGATGCACAATAAAGGCAATAATATTAAAATATACCTATGCATTCTATGCAATTAACTTTTCCACAAAATACGATCAAGCACCCAGTTTGTAGGCGTAGCGGAAATACTTGTGCAACTGCAATGCCCCAGCCCCTGTAGATCTTCTATCACAGATCGAATAATAGGCAACTGAACATAAGGTGGATTAGGAATCTCAATATTTTGACTACCATCACTCGTAACCAAACGAATAGGATCATAATTATAGACAGAAAAAGAGAGCGTACCCTTATCACCTACAACTTCAATACAGTCTTCCTTGGCACTCTCATGTCCGACAAAACACCAGCTCGCACTACCCGGTATACCACTCTCAAAAAAGAAACACGCAGAAATAGTATCTTCAGCCTTATAAAGATGAGCACGGTTACTAGGATAACCATGTGCACGTGTAATAACACCAAAGAGATCCTGCAACATATCAATCTGATGAGGAGCAAGATCATAAAAATAACCGCCACCTGAGATATCAGGTTGCAGGCGCCATGGCAAATTCCGGCTGTTGGAATCGTCAAGATCACGTGGAGGTACAGAGAAACGTAACTGAACATTCAACACATTGCCAATTGATTTGGCATCAAGCAACTGCTTTACCTTTTTAAAATATGGAAGATAACGGCGATAATAAGCTACAAAGCAAGGTACTTTTGTCTGTTCACTAATACGATTAATACGAATACAGTCTTCATAACTTGATGCCAGAGGTTTCTCTACATACACAGGTTTGCCAGCTTTCATTGACATAATGGCGTAAGTAGCATGGGACGAAGGAGGGGTAGCCACATATACAGCATTAACATCCGGATCATCAATAAGTTCTTGAGCGTCAGTATACCATTTTCGTATATGATGCTTTTCTGCATAAGCCCGCACATTATTTTCTGTACGGCTCATGACAGCAACGACTTTTGAGCCCGGAACCTCGTCGAAAGCAGGGCCGGACTTCTTCTCGGTCACTTCACCACAACCTATAAATCCCCAACGTATTTCTTTCATTATAACAACCTCTTTTGTGCAAAGATACTGATTTTTTTTGTAACTTTGCAGGCAAAACAACAAAATCATGATTATTAAGAATTCTGAATTTTCAAAATCAGCTCCTACACTGAGTCTCTGTCCAAAAGACGATAAACCGGAATATGCCTTTATCGGCAGATCCAATGTAGGCAAATCCAGTCTGATCAACATGCTTTGTAACCATAAGGGATTGGCCAAGACATCAGCTAGTCCTGGAAAAACGTTGCTTATAAACCATTTCATCATCAATAACGAATGGTATCTTGTAGATCTTCCTGGTTATGGTTTTGCCAAACGGTCAAAGTCGATACAAGATAAATTGCAGAAAATGATTGCCTCATATATACTTCAACGACCACAGCTTGTCAATGTGTTTTTGCTTATTGACATACGCCATGAGCAACAAAAAATAGATCGGGAATTTGTAGACTGGCTGGGACAGAGTCAAATACCCTTTACCATTGTCTTTACAAAAGCAGATAAAATTGGACCAGGAAAAGCCAAGCAAAATGCTCAAGATTGGATGAATAAGCTTCTCGACACTTGGGAAGCTCTTCCACCCTACATTATTACTAGCAGCGAAAAAGGTACAGGAAAAGATGAAATGTTGAATTACATTGGACAATTAAACAAGGAGATGAACAAATAATTATGCCGCAGAATATTCCATTCCTTGATGTCCAAAACCTCACTAAAAGATTTGGAGCTCAAATACTTTTTGATAATATTTCATTCTCTATCGCTGAAGGACAAAAAGTGGGACTTATTGCCCAAAACGGAACAGGTAAGTCTACACTGCTTTCCATACTGACGGGAGAAGAAGGTAATGATGGAGGATCTGTCATCTATCGGCGAGATATAAAAACAGGCTATCTCGAACAATCTCCAAAATACAATGAAGACGAAAGTGTGCTTGATGCATGCTTCAACCACCATGGTGACCCAGACAAAGTCCTCAAGGCCAAGCAAATCCTTACACAACTAAAAATCACGGACCTTGACCAGCCAATGGGACAACTAAGCGGAGGACAACAAAAACGCGTAGCACTGGCTAATGTACTCATTAATGAACCGGATCTGCTTATCCTTGACGAGCCTACCAACCATCTGGACCTTGATATGATCGAATGGCTTGAAGGATATTTGAGTCATGGCAACAAGACTTTACTTATGGTAACTCATGATAGATTTTTTCTGGATAAAGTATGCAATATTATTCTGGAAATGGATAACCAAACCATCTATACCTATCGTGGAAACTATAGCTATTATCTTGAAAAAAGACAAGAGCGGATGGATAATATGAAAGCCGAGATACAACATTCTAAAAATCTTTACAGAAAAGAACTGGAATGGATGCGAAGAATGCCTCAGGCTCGCGGTCATAAGGCACGTTATCGTGAAGATGCATTTTACGAACTTGAAGCTAAAGCCAGACAACGTATTGAAGACCGGCAACTACGGCTTAAAGCTTCCAATGTGTATATTGGAAGTAAAATCTTTGAATGTCAGTATGTATCCAAAGCTTGGGACAATAAGGTTATTACTAAAGATTTTTATTACAACTTTGCCCGTTTCGAAAAAATGGGTATTGTTGGAAACAATGGCACAGGAAAATCAACATTTATAAAAATGCTCCTTGGGCTTGTACAACCGGATAGTGGTAAATTTGACATTGGAGAAACCGTCCGCTTTGGATACTTCTCTCAAGAGGGATTAAAATTCGATGACAGTCAAAAAGTTATAGATGTCATTACCGATATTGCCGAATATATCGATTTAGGAGGAGGACGGCACATGACTGCATCTCAATTTCTGCAATACTTTCTGTTCACGCCCGAAGAACAGCATAATTTCGTATATAAGCTTAGTGGAGGGCAACGCCGTAAACTTTATCTCTGCACGGTGCTGATGAAAAATCCAAACTTCCTCATATTGGATGAACCTACCAACGACCTCGATATACAGACTCTTCAGGTTCTCGAAGAATATCTTCAAGATTTTCCCGGCTGTGTCATTATCGTCAGCCATGACCGCTATTTTATGGATAAAGTTGTAGATCATCTTTTAGTATTTAAGGGGAGCGGCATCATCAAGGACTTTCCAGGCAACTATACTCAATATCGAGAATGGAATATGCTGAAAAGTGAAGAAGAAAATAACACTGAAAAGACAGCAGAAAAAAAAGAAAAGAAGGACTATCATCATGATGCCCACAGACGTATGTCATATAAGGAAAAAATAGAATATCAAAAACTCGGTAAGGATATAGAGACTTTGGAAAAGAAACAAAAGCAAATTGAAGAAGCACTATGCTCCGGCACATTAAGTGTTGAAGATCTGACCGAAAAGAGTAAAGAACTTCCTAAATTAAAAGAAGAATTGGATAAAAAAGAAACAAGATGGTTAGAATTATCCGAATTTGATAACTAAAAATTTGGATAAAACAATTTTTTTTTCTAACTTTGCATCCGTTTAGAATTCAACAAAGGGTGTTTCTGTTCTAGAAACACTTTTATATCATTAAAAGAAAATTCCATATACAGTATTCTTATAAAGATGTATAGTAAAGAAGAATTATTATCTAAAAATGTCTCCGAGTTGGAAGACATTGCAAAAAATCTTAATGCTGATTTCAATACTGGCAGCAATAAGAACGACATTGTCTATGCCATCCTTGACAAACAGGCAATGAACGAGTCTCTGGCTTCTAGTACCCGAAGAAAACGCGTAAGGATTGCTACAAAGAAAGAGGATCATGTTTATTCCGTAAAAGGAAAAGAAGGTGCAAACTTCGATGTATTAAAAAATCAAGTTAAAGGCCCTGCAACAACGGAACAGCCTCTCTTTAAAAACATGCCTCAGGATCCAAAAGAGTTTTTGGAATCTTTGCCTAAGCACAGAGGTAGAAAGAGTAAAGCAGAATTACAGGCTATTGCTGCGGCAGAAGCTGCACTCAAAAATGAAACAGAGACTGGAAAAGAAGAAACAGAAGACTATTATCCAACTTCAGAACAAGAGGAAATAAAGAATGTATCTGAAGATTTGAAAAATAATAATACACTCAATGAAACAACAGATGCCATGAGTTCAGACCAGACAGATATATTGCCAATGAATAATACGGAAAATAGTGTCCCTGAAGCTCAGTTTTATCAGAAAGAGGATAACAATAAGGATGATGAAAAAGAATTACTTGCTAAACTCCAGGCTAAGATTATCGCTCACAACGAAAATAATACAGAAACCACGTCCACAGAAAACAGTCAAAACGAAGTATGGGAAGGAGACCCTGGTGATGGCACAGACTTCATTACGGTCATTGACCTGCCTATAGAAGATCAAGGTGCTGTACCAAATTTCGATATGTTTGACCGTCCGACAACACCAGTGAGCACTTCCTCTTATCAGCCTGTTAACACTGTCGTTTCTACACCAAAATACGATTTCACGGATATTATTACCGCTAATGGTGTACTCGAAGTAATGCCTGACGGATATGGATTTCTTCGCAGCAGTGACTATAACTATTTATCTTCTCCGGATGATATTTATGTTGCCGCTAATCAAATTAAACGCTATGGACTAAAAACAGGCGATGTTATACAATGCCATGTGCGCCCTCCACATGATGGTGAAAAATATTTTCCACTCACGACCATTGATAAAATCAACGGCCGCGCCCCATCAGAAGTAAGAGACCGTATTCCATTCGAACATCTTACACCTCTATTCCCTGATGAAAAATTTAATCTCTGCGGCGACCGTTCCACGACAAACCTCAGTACTCGAGTTGTTGATTTATTTTCACCTATCGGTAAAGGACAGCGTGCTTTAATTGTTGCACAACCAAAAACAGGTAAAACCATTCTTATGAAGGATATTGCCAATGCCATTGCAGCAAATCATCCTGAGGCTTATCTGATGATGCTGCTTATTGACGAACGTCCTGAAGAGGTTACAGATATGAGCCGTACTGTTAACGCAGAAGTTATAGCTTCAACATTTGATGAGCCTGCTGAACGGCACGTCAAAATCGCAGGCATTGTATTAGAAAAAGCAAAAAGAATGGTTGAGTGCGGACATGATGTCGTTATTTTCCTTGACTCCATTACCCGCCTTGCACGTGCTTACAATACGGTAAGTCCTGCTTCTGGCAAGGTTCTCACTGGTGGTGTTGATGCCAATGCACTCCAAAAACCGAAACGTTTCTTCGGTGCAGCTCGTAACATTGAAGGTGGAGGCTCTTTGACGATCATTGCTACTGCCCTGATTGATACTGGCAGTAAAATGGATGAAGTCATCTTTGAAGAATTCAAGGGTACTGGTAACATGGAGTTGCAACTTGACCGCTCACTCAGCAATAAACGTATATTCCCCGCTGTCAATCTTGTCGCATCCAGTACTCGTCGTGATGACTTGCTCCAAAATAAGACAACACTTGATCGTATGTGGATCCTTCGTAAATATATTTCTGACATGAATCCTATAGAAGCCATGAATTCTATCCATGACCGCATGGTTCATACAAGAAACAATGAAGAATTTCTCCTTTCAATGAATGATTAAATAATAAAAAACAAATAATAAAAAAAGCACTCTTTTAATTAA
>DMYZ01000011.1 GCA_003483565.1 Prevotella sp. | reverse complement strand
AAGATAGTTCTCTGAGTAAGTAGAAAAGTAAGTTTTATGAAATCATAACATATTTATTATGAATATGTTATGACTAACATATAAGAACAAATAGTAAGTTTTTAGCCCTTCTGATAAGTAATAATTTTAAACAAATAAAGACCTGAATTCATCACGAAGTTATCTTATAGAAAAGAAACACAGAAGGATTATAAAATATTAAGTTGTTAGTTATAGACAAGAAGCCTGCAAGTCAAAAAATCAGAAATCTAATTCCTATAATTTAAAGTAATCATTTCTTTTAATTCAACTAACGAGTATTATCTTTTGTACTGACTAGGTGATATACCAAATCTCTTTTTGAATACGAAGGAGAAGTGAGATAGAGTACTGAACCCGGTTATATCGGTTATCTCAGAGATAGTGTTATTGCCTTCCTTAAGTAACTGCAAAGCTCGATTAAGTTTATAGTTACGAAAGAAATCACTTGGGTTCTGACCCGTCAAACCCTTAATCTTGTAGTAGAGTTTGGTCCTGGAAATGTGGAGGGTTTCAGTTACTCTATTGACATTAAACTCTGAATTAGTCAGTTCAGCTTCCATTACTTCATAGAGCTCATCCATGAATTTTTTATCCTGCTTGGAGAGAGCTTTTGCAATCTCTTCATTAGTAGTGGTAGACTGGCTCAGAATATTGCGTACGCGCTCACGGTTTTTAAGCTGTGAGCGAATAAGCGCAAGTAGTACTTTTTGATCAAATGGTTTGGTAACATAAGCATCAGCACCAACATTAAGGCCTTCTACCTGATTATCTAACGTGACCTTTGCGGTGACTAAAATGACAGGAATATGACTCAATTGGATATCTTGCTTGATTTCCTTACAGAATTCATAGCCGTTCTTGTTTGGCATTATGACGTCGCTTAGTACAATATTAGGTTCTTTCATACGCATCTGTTGCAGGGCAGTATTGGCATCCAGACAGGTTCTTACATTATAATCAGCAGAAAGGAGTACACGCATATAGTTGATAACTTCAGTATCATCATCTACCACCAGGATAGTAGGACGGTCATCTTTCTTATTAGTTTCTTCTTTCTCTATTTTGGACATAGATATATGTCTTTTTATAGGACGTATGAAAGTTTCTTCACCCTTTATGGGTTTACGCTCTTCTTCCGTATAACTTAGGGCATTTATTGGATAGATGTACGTAAAGATCGCACCTTGCATATTGGTTCGATTGGAAGCCTTCAGATAACCATGATGGAGTTTGGCCAAGGAGTTTGCAAAATAGAGACCTATACCGGACCCCCAGTTAATAATGGCCTTGGTTTGATTATCCAATTGATAATAACGGCGGAAAATATTATCGAGTTGATTCTCTGGGATACCCTTACCTGTATCAGTTACTGTTATCTTGACGTAAAAGGTATCATGACTTGTTATCAAAGTCTTTATTTCTTTTTGTGCTTCCTCCTTCTGGATGAGATCTACGGCTATAGTAATGACACCTTCGGTTGGAGTAAATTTGATAGCATTAGATAGAAGATTGGTAACTATCTTCTCAAGTTTGTCGCGATCAGTCCATGCCATGAGAGTATCGTTCATGCCTATACGGCTGAGGGTTATATTTTTCTGCTTTACATTGAATTCAAATGGATCACAGATATCATTGAGTATTTTGATAACATCAACATTTTCAACTTTCAATTTCAAAGTGTCATTTTCTAATTTATTAAAATCCATAAGTTGATTAACGAGACGAAACATGCGTCTTATACTCCGCTGAACAATATAAAGCAACTGTTGGTCTTGCCCTTTGAGATATGTCTTGTCGGCAAGTTGACTTACCGGTCCAGCTATCATCGTAAGAGGGTTACGGAACTCATGGGCAATATTGGCAAAGAAGCTCATGTTCATCTTGTTAGTACGTTGCTCCTGTTGTTTGTCTATTTCTGCTTGGCGTGCTGCCCTACGGGCAATGACGGCACGTTTACTATTACGATAGACAAAGTAGGCAACAATGATCATCAGAAAGGTATAAAAAAGCCATGCCCACCAGGAGTTCAGTGGAGCTGGATGTATGTACACTTCAATACTACTCTCCTGGATAGCATTATTGTTCTGAGTTATGCGTACCTTAAAGGTATAGTGCCCTGTAGGAAGGTTAGCATAATTAGCTAAGGCATTGTTACCAGCATCTATCCAATCTTTGTCGAAGCCTTCCATCTTGTAAAAATAGTGTGTACGCTGATATTCTCCATAATCGAGAGCTGCAAAAGAGATACTGAAACTATTTTGATCATGGCTCAGATTAATTTCCTTACAACTGTCGAGAATAGCTTCTACAGGTTGACCTTTACCTGGATGCACTAGCTGATTATGGATAGTAAGATCTTCGAGCAAAAGCTTGGTATGGTGGTTAATATTGATGTTGTCAGGATTAAAGATAGTGAGTCCGTCTGTGCCTCCAAAAATGATTGTACCATTGGGAAGCTGACAGGAAGTTCGATCCTGAAATTCGTTACCACTCAAACCATCTTCTTTATAAAAAATGGTTATTTTTCCACTCTTTTTAT
>DMYZ01000265.1 GCA_003483565.1 Prevotella sp. | reverse complement strand
ATACCTTTGACAGCATCAATAACCCACTGATCGATTTCGTCAGAGAACTCATCCAGGTAAATATCATCCTCAGCCTGGCTCTCATCAATCTCGCGGAACACATCTATAGTATATTCGGTGAGCATAGAAGCCAACTTGATATTGAGTCCGCCGCGTCCAATAGCAAGGCTTACTTCCTCCGGCTGCAAATAGACTTCAGCTTTCTTGTTCTCTTCATCAATATTGATGGAAGACACCTTAGCCGGGCTCAATGCACGCTGGATGAACAGTTTAATATTAGAGGTATAGTTGATTACGTCTATATTTTCATTGCAGAGTTCACGAACGATACCATGGACACGGCTACCCTTGACGCCGACGCAGGCACCTACCGGGTCAATACGCTCATCAAAGCTCTCTACGGCCACCTTTGCACGTTCACCCGGCATACGGGCTATCTTACGGATAAGGATCAGGCCGTCATTAATTTCCGGTACTTCTGCTTCGAGCAAACGTTCCAGGAAACGAGGATCAGTACGGCTCAGAACGATCTTAGGGTTATTATTATCATTCTCTACAGAAGAGATAACGGCACGAACGGTTTCACCCTTACGATACACTTCACCCGGAATCTGCTCGTTCTTTGGAAGGATCAATTCGTTGTTCTCATCATCCACAATAAGCACTTCACGTTTCCATACCTGATAAACCTCACCGGAAATAATTTGACCCACTTTATCTTTATATTTATTATAAAGCGAATCATGTTCCAGTTCCAAAATCTTGGACGCAAGAGTCTGACGAAGGTTAAGTACGGCACGGCGGCCAAACTTAGAAAAATCAACCTTTTCGCTCACATCCTCGCCCACCTCATAGTCAGGTTCAATTTTGCGAGCCTCAGTAAGTGAAATCTGTTTATTCTCATCTTCGATCTCCCCATTCGCAACAACAGTACGGTTGCGGTAGATTTCAAAATCTCCCTTATCAGGGTTCACGATAACATCGAAGTTCTCGTCACTGCCAAATATTTTGGCGAGTACGTTGCGGAAGCTTTCCTCCAGTACGCTTACCAATGTTGTACGATCAATATTCTTAGTTTCTTTAAACTCTTTAAAAGTATCGATCATACTCTGAGTTTCTTCTTCTTTCTTTTTTGCTGCCATAGCCTTATTTGAAACTTATTAAGTATTTTGTATATTTCACTTGATCCATTTGGTAATTATGATCTACATCCTGCATTACAGGGCGTTTTTTACCTTCTACCTTTACTTTTTCCCTGACAGCCACAGTAAAGTCATTACCATCTACCGTCTTTAATATTCCTTTTATTTTCTTACCGGAAAGTTCCTGTACCTCAACACTTTTTCCGATATAGTTAAGATACTGCTGAGGCACTTTAAAAGGCTGTCCCAGGCCCGCTGAACCGACTTCAAGTTCATAGTCTTCAGCTTCCCGGTCAAGATGTTCTTCTATGTACCGGCTCAACTCGGCACAATCTTCTATCCATACGCCGTCAACATGGTCGATTTCTACTACGATCTTATCGTCTGGACTAATCTGAATGTCTACCAGAAAATATTCTTTATCCTGAAGCCACTCTTCAACTAATTTTTTTACGACGCTCTTGTCTATCATATAAATGTTATTATAACAAAAATGAGGAGCTCTCCCGGAGCCCCTCATTCCACTGAACGATGCAAATTTACAAAGATTTCATCAATCAGCCAAGGATTTTATCCAATTTCTTATTTTATACACTAAAATAAATACATAATATCCCTTACTCTCTAACTACGAACGCATTCCGTGGATCTCTCTTCTTAGATCCGGCAGGTTTGTTTGCTTTATCAGCAGATGTCGGCTGAAGTATATTTTTATATTTAACCGGATTATTCAAAAGGGACACAGCTTCTTTCATTTGTTTGTCAAAACGCAAAGAATTCTGAATTCCTCCCCCTTGATAATAGTAAGCGGTGACAAGATCATTTTCAATAAGTTGTTTAATCGCCGTTTTATTATAGTCCAAGTCCTTAGATACATTATGTTTCAATTTCTTCGCCAAAGCATCAAACTCCGGTTTGGCATCATCATAATAACCTTCAAACTTTGCCAGTTTTTCCAAATCATCCATGTACTTTTCTGTTTCACGATCATACTTAAACTTAGAATGAATAACGCGCTGCTTGAACTCGTTATAATCCTGATCCGTTAGCTCAAACTTATCAGGTGTCGCAATGGTTGGATGTTTAGCAATATAATCAATTTCATAGTTGAGCAATACTTCAGACGAATCCTTTGCTCCAGCTAAATAAAAAGCTATATTCGGCAAAGAATCCGGCAAGACTTCCACATCCGGCTTGATACCTCCGCCATCTCTGACCATTCTCCCATGAGCCGTATAAAAAACATGAGTGAGAGAATCCGGCACATGCTCTACATATCCACCATGGGCATGCTTATAGTTAAGAGCCTGGATACACCGGCCACTCGGAATATAATATTTACTGGTGGTTAGTTTCAAGCTCCCGTTATAAGCAATATCAACAGGCATCTGGACCAATCCTTTGCCATAGGTTCTTGTACCCATGATTACGGCACGGTCAAGATCCTGCAGGCTTCCGCTGGTAATTTCACTGGCACTGGCGGTATTACCATTTACCAGCACGACCATAGGCATAACGGTATCAATAGGTTCCACTGTTGTCTGATAGTCATGATTAGCACGTTTCAGCTTGCCCCTTGTCTTAACCAGAGTAATTCCTTTAGGAACAAACATATTAATAATATTTACAGCCTCAGAAAGAGACCCGCCCCCATTATTACGAAGGTCAAAGACCAAAGCCTTGGCACCCTGCCGTTTCAAGTCGATAAAAGCACGGCGGACATCTTTAGAACAATCATCTGTGAACTGATTCAAATTAATATACCCGATATTCCCCGGTTGCATCCCGTAATAAGGGAGGTACGGCATTTGGATAGCCTTGCGAGTCACTTTCATCTTCATCATCTTACCCGTAGAAGGACGCTGTATTTTAATAATAAAACTTGTTCCCGGATCACCACGAAGATGGCTGCTCACATAACTAACATCCTTGCCTACCATTGTAGAATCATCTATACTCAAGATGATATCACCCTTACGCAAGCCAACCTCAGCAGCCGGCATATCCTTATAAGGTTCGTCTATTACTACCCGTCCGAGCTGTAGATTATAGCGGATCAATGCCCCTATACCTGCATACTTTCCTGTAATCATCTGATTAAGATCTTTCATCTTATCTTCAGGATAATATACCGTGTAAGGGTCCAGACTACTCAACATGGCATTGATACCATTACCGATCACCTCATTGGCGTCCAGACTATCCACATACATCAAGTCCAGATACTTGTAAATGTCAGTAAACACTTCCATATTCTTGGCAACATTGAAATCATGGTCTTTGTCATTTTGAGCAAAGGCCGGCATAGCTGCCAACAGCAAGAAGAGATATAACGTTATTTTTTTCATGTGCAACAAACTAAATGGGCAAGCCCGTTTATCAAATAATAGATGCAAATGTAATACTTTAAGGTCATATAAAGGCATTTTAAGTCAAAAAATTATTTTATTTTCACCAGAAAGATGTTTTTTTTGAAAAAAAATTTGGTAGAAATGAAAATAATATTTACCTTTGCACTCGCAATTAAGCAAAATGCTTCAATAGCTCAGTTGGTTAGAGCACCTGACTGTTAATCAGGGGGTCGTTGGTTCAAGCCCATCTTGAAGCGCAAAAAGAGAATTACTTCGGTAGTCCTCTTTTTTTGTTTTAAATACATTCAAAAAATCAAATTGGCATGCTATTTTAATCTAAGACAACAGAGAAAACAGGAATATCATGAGATCTATATTGTAAATAATAG
>DMYZ01000096.1 GCA_003483565.1 Prevotella sp. | reverse complement strand
ATGGGTATAGGCGGCAGCTATAAACCAATCCCGGGGGATCATCACTGAAGTTACTAACAAAAACGATACTGTCGTTAGGAACTCCATGTGGATTCTTAGCCGCATTATTAAGGCTCTTACCATTAGTTACAATTGCAGTCCCTTTATTTGTTGTATCAGCAGGGCAATAAAGGCGTTGTGTGGCAGAAAAAGTATAAGCCGCATAGTTGACATCAACCTTAAACTTAAAGTTATAAAAATTCTTATTGTCATCTAACCACATTTCCTTATCTGAATTAGAAGCAGTATTATAGGTAGTCATTGTAATCGTACCCAATTTGTCCGGATCTACCGAAATCACTTTACCGTTATTGTCAATTTCGTTAACGGTTACATCCCACTGGCCAGCCATATTCTGCACAGATGTTCCTCCAGGATTTACATCCGGATCATCACAACCAGTAAAAGCTAGGGTGGTCAACACAACTGCAAAAAGAAGTATCACATATTTCTTCATAATCTATTTCCTTTATTTGTTTAAGATTAAATGGAATGTCATTTTACCAGCATAAGCTACATCCAATGTAATGGTACCTGTTACAGGATCATAAGAACCTGAAACCGAATCATAGGAATCACCCCAAGAAGAAACAAGACCATAAAGTCCTGAAATAGAATTATCAGTACCTAAGCTCATATAACCGGACATTGCATAAGAAGACCCATAACCTTTAAATTTATCATAATAGCCACCAAACCAGTCACTTATAGAAAAAACTCCAGCAGCAATTTGGGTTAAAGTAACATCCTGGTCATTAAATCTAGTAATTGTCCCACCATAATTACGGTATGAACCAGTCTGAACTTTATATACACCAGAAAGATCAACAGTAACCTTTGGATTATACACAAATACCATTCTAGTGACAGAATTGGAAAACCCATCGGGATTTACAGCAGAATAAATCACCGGATAATAGCCAACCTTCAATCCATCCACAGTTCCGTCCACTTTTACAGAAGACGTTACATCAGATGTTCCTTGGGTAGCAGTAAATCCTGGATCTTGATAAGTCGTTCCCACAGGTAAAGTATAAATTTGCCCTGCCTTAAGCGAAATTGTCACATATTGTGTTATTCTAGAGTCTGTAAGTTCATCACTCCCACATGAGATCAAACTTAGAACAGAAGTGAAAAGCACTAAACTATATAATATTTTTTTCATATTCATTCGTTTTTAAGTCATCCATATTTACTATCAAAACTTAGTTAATAACTTAAACTACTTAATATCCCACCAAACTGGAGTAGTGATTGATATAGCTTTAGGAGTATTAGGATTATACAAAGTCGCATCATAAGGAATCCATTCACGCTTAATGACGTTATTTCCTCCCAAAGCATTCACAGCTGGAACGATCAAGTCACCAGCATTATAGCCTACAGGGCTTTTATAAATTTCCTTTGCAGAAACAGAAGACCATTTTGGAACATCTGTACGACGTTGCTCACTCCAAGCCTCAGTATGATCACGATAAAGTAAAGACACCCACTTCTGCATATAAATAAGATTCAACTTTCCCTCAGTAGTAGTAGCTTTAGACCATGCTACTGAACCATTATACAAATTTGATGCTCCTGTCAAACCTCGAGATTCAAAATCAGCTTCAATACCAGCTTCATAGGCAGATTTTGCCGCAGCATCATTAGTATTGAAACGAAGTTGGGCCTCAGCTATCAGAAATTGAAGTTCAGCTTGAGTAAAGAAATAAACGGGCAACGTAGCACGGTATCTCATCTCACTGCAATTGGCATTTTTTAATGCAGGAAAAGCGTACTTTGCTGCAGGAAGTGTGCCAGTATAATTTCCTTGACCGTCCTTTGCGAAATCATAAGCAATACGAACCGTATCATTGGTAGACTTCATATAAGACATTATCGCATAACCAGCACATAGATTTGTAGTATTCAAATTAATATATTGATCAGAATACCAAGGATTTCTACGATCTGCCTCATCCTTAAAGTTATCAAATTTAATATCACCGGTAAAGAAGTTATTTTCAGCTAAAAGTTTTTTAACCTTACTTTCATAATCGGAAACATCAACATTGGCATCAATAAAGCGCAAATACATACGCAAACGCAAGGCATTAGCAAATCCAATCCACTGTTTCATATTTTTACCATTTACCATGTCCTCAGCTGTCATAGAAGATGACCCGATTAGATTTTGAACAGAATCAAGTTCATTTAGAACACCTTTGTAAACAGCTTTACCACTGTCCCAATGAGGTTGCGTATTACTATTACCACCAAAAGCTTCCTTATAAGGAGCTTGATCCCAATTATCAACAGCTAACTGTAATCCATAAGCACGAAGGCACTCTGCGGCAAACTTATCAGCTCCCGTTACCTCATTAGAATTCAGAATATCCTGAAGATCCATCAGTGTACCTGCATATAAAGTCTCGTAACTCCTATCAAGCACTGCGGAAGACTGAGTAATATAATATCTTACCAAATTAGCATATTGCTCAGACTCTGGAAGCTGATCAAAATATTGTACAAAAATACCCGACGGCGTCTCCATACCATCACCAGCAACAGTAGCCAAAGAACCCTCTGCGCCTGGCAATTCCAGAGCTGGGTTAACACTTGTAGGATGATTTGGGTCATGATTGACATCAATGCTACAACCTGACAGCATCAACGTAGCGACCGTCATATATAATATTATTTTTTTCATACTTGTATTCCTATTAAAATTTAACCTGGACATTGAATCCGAAATTTCTAGAAGAAGGATTGGCTGAGAATTCTCCATAATTACCCCGTAAATCATTACCAAAGCTAGTAGATTCTGGATCAATAAACGAATTTTCGCTAGGAGTCCAACACAACAGATTAGTCCCGAACAAAGTCAAACGAACACCCGTAAGAAATGTACGTTCCAACCATGCCTTGGGAAGATTCCAGGAAAGAGATACATTACGCAATTTTACAAATGATTTTGGAATTAACCATGCACTGCCCATCTTATCACCGCCAGCATTAAAGTAATCATCAATATCAGCTTGAGAAATTGGTGTTGTATTCTCTACATAAGTAACATTACCTTTTGCATCAGTAATCTTATTAACAGAATTCGGCACGATAAAAGTATGACGATCATTATAGGTCGTTTGTTTAGCATTACCCGTAAAGTAATTGATACTCTTTGTACGAGAATACATTAGGCCACCGTGACGGATATCAAAAACGAAATTCAAGCTGAAGTCTCTATAACGAAGAGTGGTATTAATACCCAAAGTATACTTATTATTCATATCACCCACAATAGCCTGCTCTGAAGCGGCCACGGGAAGACCAGTACTTGGATTCACCACAATATGACCAGCTGGATCACGTTCAGGCACCTCTGCCTTAAATTGTCCTAATGCCATGCCTGTAATAGCATAAAGCTGAGCCTCGCCTGTAACACCTTCCAGAGAAGACTGTCCTCCTAACGATGCAGGGAGACTAACAACTTTACTCCAGTTCTTTGTAAAACTGAATGCTGTGGTCCAATCAAAACTACTCGTCACTATGGGTTTAATACTCAATAAAGCCTCAACACCTTGATTTTGAATCTTACCCAGATTCAAATTCTGATAAGTATAGCCTGTTGCTGGATCTGAAGTCAATTGGAAAATCTGCTTATTAGAATTTCTATTATAATAGTCCATATCAAGATTAATACGTCCCTTAAAGAAATCCACATTATAACCAACTTCAAATTCTGTTGTAATTTCTGGTTGCAATGTATTACTTCCCAAGATATTTCCCCTTGAATAAGAGTTAACACCGTTTAGTGGGAATGTAACCGTCCCCCAGCCAGAAGCATCAGAGGTAGCTTTAACAAAATACGGATCTACCATATATACATCTGCATCATTACCAGTCTGCCCCCAAGCTAAACGCAACTTGGCAAAATCAAACCATTTTTGCAAATCATTCCCAAAAAGATTTGAAAACACCCAACTCCCTGTTATACCAGGATAAAAGAAAGACCGGTTACCTTTTGGTAATGTAGAAGACCAGTCATTACGCCCCGTTACAGACAAGTAGACCATCTCCTTCCAAGCTAAATCTATCTGGCCATACAAGCCATATAAACGACGCCGATAAGTGTATGTTTCCACCTTTGGCGTATCAGCAGAATTGCTTAAATTAAACCAATCAGGGATAGTCAAATTTGTTACTTCAGAGGTTTGACTATGATATCTGCGTTCATTATAATTCAAGCCAACCAAGGCATTAATATGGAATTCCGGCATAATATTTTGGTTATACCTTAACATAAAATCCTGGTTAATTTCACGATGTCGAACCATAGATTCCTTATCATCACCCTTAGATGAATTAAAAACATCTTGTGTCCAGTTTGGTGTTCCTTGAAAAAGAGAATACATATTAGGAATGCCCAAAGCCTGTTCACTATTGGTAGCATCAAGACCAAAACGATAAGTCGCACGGAAATACTTCAAAAAATCATAATCAAACTGGAGTTTGCCAAAGATTTTTTCAGCTTTATATTCCGTCTGATAATTCTTTAAGATCCAATAAGGATTAGTTACCCCATAAGGTGTATAATAATACCCAGGACTATTAAACGGATCATCAAGATTTTTCAAATCTCTCAAAGAAATATCACGAGGAGTTTGATAAATATCATTGACCATACTCAACCCCTGACCCGTAAGAGCAAATTTGTTTCGCTGAGTTGAATAATTCACATCAGAACTTACCGTCAAATTCTTTATCTTATAACTTCCACGGAAAGAATAGGTATATTTATCATACGTGTCTGCGTTCGTAGGTAAAACGCCATTATTCGAAATTTGCGAAAGAGAGACAAAATAGCTGCCATTATCATTAGCATTATTAAGTGACAAGCTATTATTGTAACGCAAACCAGTATCGAAGAAATCACGTACATTATTTTTGATAGCCTTATAAGTCTTAATCTTTTGTGAGTTATTATACACCTGACCATAACGAAGTTGAGAGCCATCAAAGGCAGGGCCCCATGATCCATTCTCTATTTCGGTTTTTTGTGCATTCCACCCCATACCGAAATCATTCTGCATTTCTGGAAGACGACCTACGACAGACCATTGAATACCACCATTATATTCAACGCCAACACCATTTTTATGAGCCACACCAGACTTTGTAGTAATCATTACGACACCACAAGCTGCTCGACTACCATAAAGAGCCGTAGCAGCTGCTCCTTTCAAAATAGTTATACTGGCTACATCATCGGGATTAATCGCACTCGCTCCATTACCAAAGTCCATATTGCCATTTAACTCTTCATTCCCTCTTTCTGTAGCATTGTTAGCATTGATTTCTCCTGCACTACTTACGGATGAATTAGTCATAGGAACACCATCAATAACAAATAAAGGCTGATTAGAACCAGATAAAGAGCTAAAACCACGGATAACAATACTTTGTGAAGAGCCAGGATCACCAGAAGCTGAATTCACTTGAACACCAGCCACCGTTCCTGAAAGGCTACTTACAATATCAGAAGTCCGAGCCTTAGTAATCTCATCAGCATTCACTGTTGTTGCGGAATATCCCAACGTCCTGGCATCACGCTTAATGCCTAAAGCCGTTACGACCACTTCTTTCAAAGTCCTATTATCGTTTTCCAAAACAACTTTCATGTTTGAAGCAGCTTTTACTATCTTTTGCTGCATACCCAAATAAGAAATGCGAAGTTTACTACCCGCGGATACACTTAAAGTAAAATGCCCGTCAACATCAGTCACAGCACCCATTTTCGTTCCTACGATCATGACGGATGCACCTACAACAGGTTGCCCATCATCAGAGGAAACAACTGTACCCGTGACCTGTGTTTGCGCCATTGCCATT
>DMYZ01000208.1 GCA_003483565.1 Prevotella sp. | reverse complement strand
GTCACGGAGATTTCATGGCATAAGTCAAAATAGCCAAAGTCACAAACCTGTTCCAGTTTCATAAAACCTCTTCATTCCGTTACGGGAAGAAATTCACTAAATATTGACAAGTAGCACTCTGTAACTGGCATATTTGCACTCACAACAGTCCTCGCAGTGAAATACGCGAGTATCAGGCTGAGATATAAATTACTACCTGTCAATTACTTGTAATATTTAAACATTTCTGATTTTCTAAAAAGCCACCTTTTAGCGTGTGTCTGATGCCTTTTAACACTCTGTTTCCTATCGAAACACGACCTGTTTGAGGGCAGAATACACCCTGAAAGATATTCTTTTACGAAGTCAAAAGATCGATTTAACATTGCAATTCATATTTATAAAGAAGAAGAATCTGAATTTAATTCCAGATACAGTCATCCGGACAGCAGTTTTAAAGAGATATATTATTTACAACTTATCTGCCATATCTATAAGTAAGGCATATCATATATACTAGAAAAGACTCCACAAGAGACACAATCGGTACAATCTTTTAAAGAAAAATGCCTTAAATTACTTTGATTATACAAAAGTAAATATCAAGGAAGGATGAATAACTCTTAATATCCTTCATTCTGCTTAAGTGAAGAATTCAAATCCAAAGCTTTTTGAGGTATTGGAAAAACAATGGTATGTCGATCCTTCTCACTTAAAGGTGCTGTTCTCTGATCATAACTCTTGTGAAAAAGATCAAAACGAATTAAATCCTGACGGCGCCAGCCTTCCCACATCAACTCCAGTAAACGCTCAGCAAGAATATTCTGCAATGTTGCTTTACGATAAGACATACCAGACCTACTCCGCACCTCATTTAATTCTTTATCTCCATTACCACCATTGCGAACCTCTGCCTCAGCTTTCATAAGTAGCACATCAGCATAGCGGTAAAGAACAATATCATTATCAATATTTTTACTATCATTATAAGCTGTAAGGTCTATTTCATATTTTTTTTCCCTTGCACCCGCTGTTTGCTTATATGGACTGTCTGTAAGATCTACTTTCACCTCCAAAGGCATATAAACCAAAGGCTTACCATTATCAAGTTTTACGATATTGCCATTAATTTTTACGGTATCAGAAAAAAAGTTTATGGCATAACGAGAATCTATACTGTCAGTACCATACCCATAAGCATGAACCGTAGAAAGCGTCGCGCATGTACCATTTTCCGAAGCCATCCCCATCGCACTGCCTTGAGCATAATGGCGGGAACGAAACAGATACTGATATTGGTTACTATAAAGCATTTTATCCATAGGAATAATAAAGATATTCTCAGGTGAATTCTCATTATGAATATAGAAATTGCTAGCATAGCTACTTGATAGAGTATACCCTTCATCTGTAATTTTATTACAATAGGCGATACAAGTCTGCCAGGCATTGAGATGCTTGCCATCGACCGTAAAGTAAATATCATTACCACTTGGTCGCTTGCCATCTGTCACCACAGAATCTGTATACACTTCAGCATTCAAAGCTAATTTAGCAAGAAGAAAATTAACTACAGGTCGAGTAATACGACCATAGTAAGCACCCTCATAGTTACTATGCTCATCTGACAACATTGGCTCCACTTCCTGTAACTCTGTAAACACATAATGGAATATATCAGGACGAGAATACTGTTTAGCATTTTCTGTAGTTAAGGTATCTGCAGTTTTAGCTAAGGGTATATTACCAAACATATCCATAATATAAGCATAATAGAGAGCTCTGACAGCCCTTACTTCTGCCTGAAAAGACTGATACTGACTATCTGTAAGCAATGACTTATATTTATCAATTGTATCAAGCGAATGATTGCAAAGCACAACTACCTTATAGAGATATTTCCATGTATTGTAAAGTGGCTCATCACTAGCCGACCAATTATGAGTATAAAGATTTTCCCAGAAGCCCCCATCATACCAATCACCACCTCGAATAGGGATGATAGCTTCATCGCTGCTGAAAGTATTATAATCATACACGCCACGATAAGTGCCCTGAAGTCCCTGACTATCCTGATTACCACCTATATAATTATATAAAGTGGCAACAGTATTGATATAAAGAGAAGAGGCTGAAGTATAAGTTTCTTTTTCTGTCAAGCGATCTTTAACGGTTTCGTCTAGGCAAGAAACAAGGAATAAAGGGAAAAGAAGTATTATATAATAAATTCGTTTCATAGCCAAAAATTTAAAATTGCACATTCACACCAATAGAAAAAGTACGATAAACAGGATAAGCGCGCTTATCATCAATTCCAAGTGAGCTATTAACTATATAACTATTTATCATAGGAGTAAGCCCACTATAACGAGTAAATGTTGCTAAATTATTCACACTACAAGAAAGTCTCAGACCATTTATGTATTTATTCTTGACTGGTACATTCCAACCCAAAGTAATATAATCTATGTTGAGATAATCTCCACTTTCCAACCAATAATCCGTCACATTCTGGTCAACAATGTTAGCTGCAGGAGCTTTCTTGAAAACATTATAATCAGGGAAACCAGACATATTCATATAACTAAGCGATGTCGCATTAAATATTTTGTGCCCAAAAGCACCATTCATCTGCAAAGTAATATCATAGTTCTTATAACGAAAACTAATATTAGAACCTAAAGTCATTTTAGGAGTAGCTTGCCCTGCAATATACCTATCAGCACTATTGTCACTTAGATCAATCTTTCCATCATTATTTAAATCAGCTATTTGATATTTTCGATGTCCTTTACCATCGTCAACAATAGCAGTACAATGAGGAAGATAAAATACACCTAACGACTGCCCTACAATCTGATAAAGAATATTAGTATCTCCCCCATGCATCCCAGCACCATTGAGGCTCCCGATCGCAGTGATATTTGAGGCAGACATATACCTCCCGTCATAATAGCCACTCAAAGAAATCAACTTGTTCTTTTGCCATGACATATTAATATTTATATTAAGTTCCATATCTTTATGAGAAATCGGTACAAAACCAAGACCAAATTCAAAACCACTGTTTGACATTGAACCAATATTCGCAAGTAACTTATCAAAAGCATAATCAGGAACAGGCACATCATAATCATAAAGCATATTTGTTGTCTTAGAATAATAATACTCAGTTGTTAATAATATTCGATTATTAAGAAGTCCAAGATCTAACCCTAGATTAAAAGTACTTCTTGTCTCCCACCTCAAATCCGGATTACTATTACGCAACTCTCCCATAGTAACAGTCGATGTGCCATTATAAGAAACAACACCTATAGGAACCTGATTGTTGAGCGTAAGATAAGAACTAATAGCACCCAAGTTACCTGTACGACCATAACCTGTGCGTAACTTCAACATATAAATTTCTGGAATATTCCGCAGAAACTTCTCCTCTTTCATATCCCAAGAAAGAGAGACAGAAGGGAAAAAACCACATCTGTGATTTTTCCCAACCATCGAAGACGCATCAGCACGAAGTGATGCGTCTAGTGAATAACGATCAAGAAGCGTATAAGATGCCATTAACATTGCAGAAGCAAGTTTGGGATCTTGATAACTACTGCCTGTTCCTCCATAGGAAATCGTTGATGCTGCTGCAAGATTATTATATCCAAACGCATTAGAAGTAAATCCTTTTACCTGTGTCCAAAATGCTGTAATTTTATTTGTTTGATATTCTCCAGACAACATGGCCTTAACACGATGAACACTACTAATATAATTCCAATTCAAGTCTATGTGCCCCATCAACTGCTCAGACTTGGTCTCACCACGGTAAGCAAGCCCCTGAGCCCATACCCATGTCGGTGCAAACTTGCCATCCTCTTGCGAACTATAAGAATAAGCGCCGAGAGCAGTTAATTTCATATTATACGGCAACATACAAGATAACTGAAGATGAGTATTAAAATTAAGGTCTTTAGTATCATTACGTTCCTGTATTAAAGCACCAGGAGGGTTAATTTGTGAGGCTGTCCCATTTTTTACATAATTCCCGTCATATGCCTCATAAGGATAGGTGGGGTTCATTGCAGCTGATGAATAGAATAGCATCTGAGTGTCGTATATATTATTATCCTTTTGAGAAGAACCAAAGACACCAAAATCAATTTTCATATTATCATCAAAAGCCAATTGAGAGATATCAAGTTTAGCTACAAAATTATTGTAATTCTTCGAGTCTATAATAGTTTGGTTACTCATTACACCTAAAGAAGCACGATAATTGGACTGATCGGTGCCACCTGTAAAAGCAATATGATGATTCTGAACCTGCCCCATACGGCTGATCTCTTTTTGAAAATTTGTATTAAAACCAAGATTATTATAATCACTTCCAAGACTCTTAGCTGTAGCTACATAACCTGCAGCATCAAGCATATCAAGATATTTATATCTTACTTCAACACCCACATTAGCATCATACGCTATATGAAATTTACCTCCATGACCTCGCTTTGTCCGTACCTCTATAACGCCAGAGGCGCCACGTGATCCAAACTGCGCCGTTTCAGAAGCATTCTTCAAAATAGTAAAACTTTCTATATCTGCAGGGTATACAGTAGCAAGCATGGCAAGATCAGAATAGACTCCGTCTATAATAACAAGAGGGTCATTACCTCCCGTAAGAGATGTTGTACCACGGACACGAACACTATTAAGCATTGCTATTCTATCCGTCCCTGAAGATCCGATATTAACGCCGGCAGCCTTACCAGAAATAGCGTCAAGTGCATTCTGTACAAGCCCTTTATTCATCTGTTGCACACCAAGCAAAGCTGCAGAACCGACAACAGGAATTGAATCTAATTTAGGTGTTATATTTACTTCCTGCCCTTGGGTCATCAAGAATGCACTTAAAAACGCCAAAAACAACGTTTGCTTGAATATTTTTCTTAACTGAATATTTTTCTTCTGCATAAGCAAAAAAGATTATGAAGTCCAGGTATTAAATAAAAACAAATATACAATATTTTTAGGAAACACAAACGTTTAAATATAAAAAATGTTAGGTAGTAACAAACTACCTAACATTTCAGTCGGGGCGACAGGATTCGAACCTGCGACCACCTGGTCCCAAACCAGGAGCGCTACCGGGCTGCGCTACACCCCGTAAGCAATATGAATTTAAAATGAGTCGGGGCGACAGGATTCGAACCTGCGACCACCTGGTCCCAAACCAGGAGCGCTACCGGGCTGCGCTACACCCCGCTCTATTTCTCAATTGCGGGTGCAAAGGTAAGTTTTTTTTTTTATTTCTCCAAACTATATTCCATTTTTTTCTAAAAAAAATATTATTTTTTGATAACAAAAAAAAGGATAGTAATCTTATTAAAGACACTATCCTTCTAATATCATTATATTTACAAAGTACGTTACTTTATTATACCTTGTTCTACAAAAACTTTCTTCAAGGCCTGAACGCCACGCTCAACTTGTTCCTTAGTATGTGTAGCCATAAGAGCAAAACGAACCAAAGTATCATGAGGAGCACATGCTGGAGGAATAACAGGGTTAATAAATACGCCGGCATCGAAAGCCAATTTAGTAACTAAAAATGTCTTTTCGATATCACGCACATATAAAGGTATAATAGGACTTTTTGTATCACCTATCTCGAAACCCTCTTCTCGAAAACGCTGTAAAGCATACTTCGTAACATCCCATAGACTCTTAATACGCTCTGGTTCATTCTGAATAATATGAAGAGCCTCAAGAGCAGCAGCTGTAGCTGAAGGTGTATTAGATGCACTAAAAATATATGTTCGGCACGTATGACGCAAATAATTTATAGTATCCCAATCACCTGCAATAAAACCGCCGATAGAAGCAAGGCTTTTTGAAAATGTACCCATGATTAAATCAATATCATCAGTCACACCAAAATAATCACAGACACCTCTACCCTGTTTACCAAAAACGCCAAGGCCATGTGCCTCATCGACCATAATTGAACAGTTATACTTCTTCTTCAGATTCACTATATCAGGTAATTTGGCCAAATCTCCCTCCATAGAAAACACGCCATCAACAACAATCAGTTTAACAGCTTCATAAGGAAGAGTTTTGAGAACACGCTCCAAATCTTCCATATCATTGTGCTTATAATGTAACTGACGAGCAAAAGAAAGCCGACGACCATCTACAATTGAAGCGTGATCACGATCATCACAGATAATGTAATCTCCTTTACCAACAACAGTAGCCAAGACACCACTATTGACAGAAAAACCAGTCGAAAGACAAAGAGCTTCATCTTTATGCTCGAATTCAGCTAATTCTTTCTCGAGTTGAACATGGAGATCAAGGGTACCATTAAGGAAACGACTGCCTGCGCAACCTGATCCATATTTATCTAAAGCCTTCTTGGCAGCTTCGATTACCCTTTCATCGCCTGTTAAGCCTGTATAGGCATTTGAGCCAAACATTAACACCTTATGACCGCCCATCTCAACTTCCGTACCTTGCTTACTAGTAATTTCACGGAAATAGGGATAAACACCGGCCTTCATGTATTGCTGCGGCACACGATAATTCTTAAATTTTTCTTGTAACTGTCCCATTGTAATAGGTATAGTATTTTCTATATTTTCCAAATTTCAGTTTGCAAAGATACAAAAAAGTAGTAATATATCATAGTTTTTAACGAGAAAGTTATCTTTCCGCCAAATTTTATTTAATAAAAATACATTTCTCCAAAGATTTTACTAACTTTGCATCTTGCAATTTAATGTCATTTACTAAAAATATGAAGAAAAAGATCATTTTCATCATGAACCCGATCTCTGGTACTACCAACAAGGCTGGAATTCCAAATCTAATAGACAGATATATAGATAAAGATCTGTATGATTATGAGATTTGTAATACAAAAGGACCTGGACATGCTACAGAAATAGCAAATGACGCGAAAAAAAAAGGATGTGACATTGTTGTCGCTGTCGGTGGAGACGGTACTGTCAACGAAGTAGGTCGCGCATTAGTTCATTCGAATACGGCTATGGGCATATTGCCTTGCGGCTCCGGTAATGGTCTTGCCAGACATCTTATGCTTCCAATGAACCTTCGAAAAAGTCTTGAACTTATTAACAGGAATGAAATTCATTCCTTAGATTATGGTTCCATCAATAACCACGATTTTTTCTGTACTTGTGGCATGGGGTTTGATGCCTTTATCAGTATGAAATTTGCAGAAAGCGGTAAGCGTGGCCCTATTACATATGTAGAAAATGTACTGCGAGAATGGTTAAAATACAAACCGGAAACTTACGAAATAGAAGACGAAACAGGTAAATATAAATATAAAGCTTTCATGATTTCCGTGGCAAACGCTTCCCAATATGGAAACAATGCCTATATAGCACCTCAGGCATCCATGTCTGATGGTCTTCTTGATGTTATCATCATGGAGCCGTTTAGTGTTTTAGAGGCTGGTCAAATGAGTTTTGATTTATTTAATAAAACAATGAACAAGAACTCTCGTATCAAGACCTTCCGATGCCAGCATCTCCATGTTCATCGTAATAGTCCCGGTGTAATACACTATGACGGTGATCCAATGATGACAGAACAGGATATTGATATTAAATTGCATCCAAAGGGTATTAAAATTGTTGTTAATCCCGATGCAGATAAAGCACTTCGCAAACCGAATGCCATTCAAAATACGTTTACAGAATTTTTCAACAATATTAATTCCGTCAAAGATGATATCAACAGACAAAGTCGAAGAGTAGAAATCCTAAGTAAAGTTATTCAAAGAAAATTAAATTTCTAAATTACACTTTATTATATTATTTCTCAAGATAAAAATCAACAGTCAAATGCTGGTACCAAGAAGATCGGCTTCCATCAGTTTCCATAAGAAATGCGTCTATCTTCTCTGGTGAAGAACAGTATTGCTTCTGAAATTCCAAAAGGCATCTTGACGGAAGCTTTTTAGAAGTTGTTTTAACCATTACTTCTCGAGAGATATAAAGTCCTAAATGGTAAGCTTCCAATACAAAGCCATCAATTACCTCTATCGGCAATATCACTGAAAACCGACCACTTTCAGCAAGAAGACATCTGACACATTTTAGCAACACATCAAAAGGAAGGCAATCCGAATGTCGTGCCATAGAACGCTTGCTGTCCGGACTTTTCAAACTGTTCACGAAATAAGGAGGATTGGAAACTATAGAATCAAAAAAATACATTTTATTCTCACAAGTATAATCCTGCAAACTAGATCTATAAACATGAATTCGATCAACAAAAGGACTATTATTCACATTTTCTTCAGCCTGTATACAGCAATCAATCTCAACATCAATAGCATCAATCAGAGATAAAGGAAAGCGCTGAGCCATCATCAATGAAATAAGCCCAGTCCCCGATCCTATATCTAGCATTCGCTTCCCGCCTTTAGCCCAAGCACCCAGTAATACGCCATCAGTTCCTACTTTCATAGCACATCGATCCTGACATACAGAAAATTGCTTAAAACAAAATTCACTTTTTGACATAAACAATTAACGTTGCCACATCATAATTATTACCTATTTTATGTTTAATACATTTCATTTAAGCAAATTATAGAGATGTAAGACTTTAAAACAAAATAATTTTCGTATCTTTGCAAACCAATAAAGAAGAGACTTAAAATGAAGAGGAAGCAAAATCCACAATTTCAAATGATAGCAGATTATAACGGTGATATATCCGACTTATTAAGCGGTGCTAGTCTGGGAGAGTATCCCATTCTGACTACTCGTAATGTTGTTTTTTTCCCTACTATTGTTTCTCCAATTCTTGTTGGAAGAAAAACCAGCATAAAACTCATTGAGAAAATACGGCAGAAAGAAAATACAATCTTTGCTATTTTCTGTCAGAAAGACGAAGATATAAATTTACCCATGCAGCAAGATCTTTATCAAACTGGTGTCTTTGCAAAACTCATTAAGGTAATTGAAATGCCTGGCAATGAAGGCAATTATACAGCCATTATACAAGGTTTGGGTAAATGCCGATTAATAGATCTCAAAAAGAAAAAACCTTACTACATCGGAACAGTTGAGCCTGTAACAGAAGTTATACCAAATAAGAAAGACAAAGAATTCAAAGCTTTGGTCGACTCACTCAAACAAGCTGCTGTCAAATTTATTCACTCCAATGAAGAAATTCCAGATGAAACAGAATATGCCTTGACAAATATTAGCGATGATGTTATGCTTACCAACTTCATCTGTGCAAACGCACCATTTGATATCAAGGACAAGATACAATTACTTGATACAGATCCTATTACAGATCGAATCTATAAAGCACTGCGTCTGCTTAACATGCAACAAGAGCTCAATAATATCCGGATACGAATCAAGAATCGGACCCAGGAGGATATCAATGAGCAGCAGAAACAATACTTCTTACAACAACAAATCAAAAATATCAAAGAAGAACTTGGTAATGAAAGTAGTTCTCCAGAAAAAGAGGAGTTATTAGAAAAAGCAAAAGACAAAAAATGGAGTGAAGATATTAAAAGCATATTCCACAAGGAGCTGAACAAATTAGACATGTTAAATCCACAAAGTCCTGAGTATTCTGTACAATACAGTTATCTTCAGACCTTTGTAAGTTTGCCTTGGGGTGAATATACGGAAGATGATCTCAATTTGGCGCATGCAAGAAAAGCGCTTGACCACGACCATTATGGTATGGAAAAAGTTAAAGAACGTATTCTTGAACATATTGCGGTACTTTCGTTGCGCCATAACATGAAATCACCTATTATTTGCCTCTTTGGCCCTCCGGGAGTTGGTAAGACAAGTCTCGGTAAAAGTATTGCTGAGAGCATGAAGCGTAAATTTATCAGAATATCTCTTGGTGGTGTCCATGATGAGGCTGAAATCAGAGGCCATCGGCGTACTTATGTTGGTGCTATGCCTGGGCGTATCATTAATGGTATTCAGAAAGCAGGATCAAGCAATCCTGTATTCATCCTTGACGAGGTCGACAAAATCACCCAAAATAATATCAATGGAGACCCTGCGTCTGCACTTCTTGAAGTTCTTGACCCAGAACAAAATTCCGCATTTCATGATAATTATCTTGACGTAGATTATGATTTGTCAGATGTTTTGTTTATTGCTACAGCCAATGACCTTAGCACTATTCCTCGGGCACTTCTTGACCGTATGGAGCTTATTGAGGTTAGCGGCTATATTACTGAAGAGAAAATAGAAATTGCCAAACAGCATCTAGTTCCAAAAGAATTAAAAAACACTGGACTAGATACACTTGACACGAAGCCATCTTTTACAAAATTTGCTTTGGAAAAGATCATTGAAAATTATACTAGAGAAAGTGGTGTACGGCAGCTGGAAAAACTTATAAATAAAGCTTTGCGCAAATTGGTATTTATTTATGAACGTGATAACAAACTGCCATTCAAGAAGATCACTCCTACCAACCTGGAAGACCTTCTGGGCAAACCACCTTTCTATCGTGATATATATCAAGGAAATGACTATGCAGGTGTAGTCACTGGACTAGCATGGACAAGTGTTGGCGGTGAAATTCTTTTTATTGAAACCTCTCTCAACAAAGGAAAAGGTGAAAAGCTCACCATCACCGGCAATCTGGGAGATGTAATGAAAGAATCTGTTGTTATTGCTTTGCAATATGTCAAAGCCCATATAGAAGAACTCGATATAGACTATCATATCTTTGATTATTGGAATATTCATGTTCATGTACCTGAAGGTGCCACTCCTAAAGATGGACCATCTGCAGGCATCACTATTGCCACAAGCATTGCTTCTGCCCTCACTCAGCGAAAAGTTCGAAAGAATACAGCTATGACTGGAGAAATCACTCTCCGTGGTAAAGTACTTCCAGTAGGTGGTATTAAAGAAAAAATTCTTGCTGCCAAGCGTGCTGGTATCACAGATATCGTAATGTGCAAAGATAACCAAAAGGATATTGAGGAAATCCCGGAGAAATACATTGAAGGGGTTACTTTCCACTATGTAGAAAATGTCAAAGAAGTTTGGGACTTTGCTTTAACTCATGAAAGAGTTAATAATCCTGTAGAATTTACCATTCCAAAAGAAATAAAGAAAGAAGAAGAATAAGCATAAAACATTCGACAATTCATGACATTTGAATTACAACATACGGACAACGCTTCCGATGCACGTACTGGCATTATTACAACAGAACACGGGCAAATCAAAACACCTATTTTTATGCCTGTTGGTACTGCTGGTACTGTTAAAGGAGTTCATTTTAAAGAATTAAGAGAACAGGTTAAAGCACAAATCATCTTAGGCAACACTTACCATCTCTATCTCCGCCCAGGACTAGATGTACTCAAAGCTGCGGGTGGCTTGCATGGCTTTAACGGTTGGGAAAAGCCAATACTTACTGACAGTGGCGGTTTCCAAGTGTTTTCATTGACAGGTATCCGCAAACTAACAGAAGAAGGATGTGAATTTCATTCACATATTGATGGAAGCAAACATATTTTTACTCCTGAAAATGTCATGGATACAGAGCGCATTATCGGTGCAGACATTATGATGGCACTAGATGAATGCCCTCCGGGACAAAGTGACTATCAATATAGTAAGAAAAGTCTTGGAATGACTCAACGTTGGCTGGATCGTTGTATTAAACGTTTTCATGAAACAGAGCCACTCTATGGATATAATCAAAGTCTCTTTCCTATTGTACAAGGTTGTACCTATAAAGATCTTCGTCAAGAAGCTGCTAAATTCATAGCTGACAAGGAAGCAGATGGCAACGCTATCGGCGGACTTGCTGTAGGGGAACCTAAGGAAGTGATGTATGAGATGATTGAAATCGTCAATGAAATTCTGCCTAAAGATAAACCTCGCTATCTTATGGGTGTAGGCACTCCACAAAATATTCTAGAAGCTATAGAAAGAGGAGTAGATATGTTTGACTGTGTAATGCCAACGCGTAATGGGCGTAATGCTATGCTCTTCACCTACAATGGAACGATGAACATGCGTAATAAAAGATGGGAAATGGATTTTAATCCTATAGATGCAAACGGTTGTGAAATTGACCGTATAACATCAA
>DMYZ01000070.1 GCA_003483565.1 Prevotella sp. | reverse complement strand
TTTGAATTATAATGAATAAGAAAAATATATTAGCAATTATATTACTGACAGGATGTGTCCTTCCAGTAGCAGCGCAAAAAGATTCTACAATGATCGCTAGGCATTTTATCAACCAGGTCATAGAAGTAGGAGCTAATAAAAATTTCACTCGCGAACAATCTACTTCTGCTGTTACCGTGATACAGAATAGTAATGTTAATTCACGTTCGGCTAAGAATATAGGGAATTCTATTATTGGTCAGGGGGGAAATGGTCTCGTTTCACTTCAGAATGCAGGAACTTATTATGCTGCAGATCCAACCTTTTATATCAGGGGGCTTCAGTCATTGAGTTCCAGTACCCCTTTAATTCTTGTAGATGGAATAGAGCGTAATTTGAGTCTAATAGATCCTACAGAGGTAGATCATGTGGAAATATTGAAAGATGCTGCAGCAACGGCTTTGTATGGATATAAAGGTATTAATGGTGCTATTGAAATTACTACCAAACGTGGTAAATATAATTCCAAGAGTACTAAAGTTACTTATGATCATCTGATTAATTACCAAATTGATCGTCCTAAATTTATAGATGCGGCTACTTATGCCAGTGCTATGAACGAGGCATTGGGCAATGAAGGCAAATCAGCTAAATATACAGATCAGGAAATTGCTGCTTTCAAGAGTGGACAATATCCTAATCTTTATCCTAATGTTAATTGGGTGGATGAGACATTTCGCAATCATGGTGTGAACAATAAAATAGCTGCGGAGTTTACTGGTGGTACAAAGTCATTTCGTTATTATACATTAGTAAATCTTCTTTCTGATAAAGGGTTTATTAATTATAATAAAGATACAAACGGCAATAATACACAGGATAAGTATGTAAAGGGTAATCTTCGAATCAATTTGGATGTTGATCTTACTCCAACTACAAAGATGATTGCTAATGTTTTAGGAGTTTTAGGTGAAATGTCTGAACCTGGCAATAAAGCTAAAATGTGGAATTTGGTTTATTCAGTGCCTTCTGCAGCTTTTCCTGTTAAGAATACGGATACCGGACTTT
Organism: Prevotella sp.; assembly: GCA_003483565.1. Taxonomy (GTDB): domain Bacteria; phylum Bacteroidota; class Bacteroidia; order Bacteroidales; family Bacteroidaceae; genus Prevotella. The sequence continues at coordinate 13,073 of DMYZ01000070.1, read as the reverse complement.
GGGGAGGAAGCGTAACATGGGCTGGAACAAATAATCCTGTAGCAAATACTGCTGGTGCTGCTTACTATAAAATTCATGAGCGTTCTCTTAATGGTGATCTTACTTTAAATCAAGATTTAGGTTCTTTTGTTAAAGGGTTGAGTGCTACTTTGCAAGTAAGCTATGATTATTTTTCCAATATTTTTGAGAATCATAGTATGACTTTCCCTTATTCCTATTATACAGGGATTGATTGGTCTACAGGTATTCCTGCAGGAACTGGACTTACTACAGGAGGGGCTTATGGGACACAAAGTGCGGAGGCTAATACGGATGCTTATAATCGTCGTTTTACTTTTAATTGTGGATTCAATTATGAACATCATTTCGGTTTTGAGCATTATTTGTATTCTTCCTTAAAGTGGAATTATGAGTTTTATGATGAAACTGGTACAAACACTACCGTTTATCGTCAGACTGCTTCTTGGCTAAACCATTATGCATACAAAAATCGTTATATTGCGGAATTAGCCTTAGTTGGAATGGGATCAAGTCGTCTAGCTCCAAGTACCAAGTGGTGTATATCACCAACATTGAGTGCAGCTTGGATTCTTACTCAGGAGTCTTGGATGAAAAATATTAGTTGGATAGACTTTTTAAAGTTGCGTACTTCTTATGGCCGTTTGAATGCTGATTTTCTTCCGGAAAAAACTTGGACTTATTATACTCAGAATTATTCAACTGATGGTGTAACTTATCCATTTAATTCTGGTTATGATTCTGATTTTGGCCGCACTACTATTGGGCAATTGGCGACGATTAATCCTCGTCATGAAACTTCTGATAAATTTGACTTTGGTATTGATGCAATTTTATTTCATAATTTAAATATTGAGTTGGATGCTTATTATCAGCATCGTTCTAATATTTGGGTCGCTGGTGACGGAGCTTATGGATCAATTATTGGTTTTACGGCTCCTTATGTTAATGATGGTGTTGTTAATAGCTGGGGATATGAAGCAAGAATGGATTATAGCCATAATATTGGACAGGTGAAAGTAAATATCGGCGGTACACTCTCTTTGAATAAAAATAAAATTAAAAATCAGGATGAAGAGCCTCGTGCTTTTAATAATCTAGTTACAACAGGTTATCCATTGAATAGTATTTGGGGATTGAAGGCAATTGGTCTTTTCAAGGATCAGGCTGACATAGATAAAAGTCCGACTCAAACTTACTGTGCCGTTCATCCTGGAGATATTAAATATGAAGATGTAAATGGAGATGGTAAAATTGATGATAATGATAAAGTTAAAATAGGGCATAGTACGGTAGCTCCTGAACTTTATTATACGATTCATTTGGGCGCAGAGTATAAAAATTTTGGAATAGATGCAATGTTCCAAGGAGTAGGGCGTTATTCTGCAATTTTAAATACTACTGGTTATTATTGGGGTCTGATTAATAATAGCACTCTTTCCCAGTATGTTTACGATCATCGTTGGACTTCTACTAATCAAAATGCAGAATTTCCTCGTTTGAGTTCAAGTTCTAATGCAAACAATTATCAGACGAGCAGTTTTTGGCTTCGTGACAGAAGTTTCTTTAAATTACGTAATGTTGAATTATATTATAATTTTCCTCAGAGCCTGATCGAGAAAACTCATTTTATGAATGGCGCTAAAATATATGTTCGTGGTATTGATTTGTTTACACTGGATCATTTGGCTACTGTTGATGCAGAGTCTTATGGTGCTACAAGTCCGTTAACACGTAGTGTCGTTTTTGGCGCAGCCCTTACTTTCTAATTATAAAGAATACGAATATGAAACTTAGAAATATATTATTGTTGTCTGCTATTAGCATGATGGCATTAGATTCTTGTTCAGACAAGATGAACTATAATGAATATAATGTCTATGACAAATCTTATATTGATGAGATGTTTGGTCGTGTCGGTGGTTTTATGACTAAAATCTATAATGATCTTGATTATGATTTTGGTAATTATTCCGGGGCCATGCTGAGTTCAGCGACAGATGAGTCTGTTTATTCCCATCCTGGCAATACAATTGAGCATTTTTATAATGGTGCATGGAGTCCTACAGATCCAATGAATTCTGTATGGTCTACAGCTTGGGACGGTATTAGTTATTGCAACCTCTTCCTGGATCAATTTACGGGACTTACATTCCCTGATTATGTATTAGATTTACATTATGCGGAAGAAATGAATCAATATCACAATTATACTTATGAAGCTCGTTGGGCTCGTGCCTATTTCTATTTTGAGTTGGTTCGTCAGTATAAAGATATTCCATTGAAGATTCATGATATGACAGCTGATGAGGCAAATAAACTTCCTCAGGTTCCTTCTGATTCTATTTTTAAATTTATTGATAGTGAATGTGCTGCTATTCAAGATAGTATTATTTCTGATTATACAACTGTAGGATATCCAACAAAGTCCGAATCTGGTCGTGCCAACAAGCTTGCTGTTATGGCTCTTCGTGCACGTGCAGCTTTATATCATGCAAGCCCACTTTTTAATCCTGGAAATGACAAGAACCTTTGGCTTGAAGCCGCAAAACGTTCTTATGAATTAATTCAGGAGGCTACTAATGAAGGCAAAGGTCTTTGTAATAATTATCAGAAACTATTTGTCAGTGATAGTTGGAGTGATCCTAATGCTCAGAAAGAAATTATTTTTGGGCGGCGTACTGCAGCTAGCAATTCCTTTGAAAAATATAATTACCCAATTGGGCTTGAAAATGCTGGTGGTGGTAATTGTCCTACTCAAAATTTAGTTGATGCTTTTGAAATGAAAAATGGCAAGGCTATTGGTGAAGACGGAAGTGGATATAATCCGCAAAATCCTTATGCTAACCGTGACAGTCGTTTATCCTTTATTGTTGCCCGTAATGGTGAGGTCTGGCCATCTGATACTTTAAAAACTTATGTTGGTGGAGCTAATTCTTCAAGTGTTACTTATGGTACTCCTACTGGTTATTATTTGAAGAAATATATTAACCAAAGTACAATTATTAAGAATTCCAGTTCTAATAGTTTTTATCATATTTGGATAACTTTCCGCCTAGGAGAATTTTATCTTGATTATGCTGAGGCTGTTTTAAATTATACTGGTGATGGTTATGCTAAACCTGCAGAAATGAGTATGACAGCAGCAGATGCCATCAATAAAATTCGCAACCGTGCTGGTCAGCCGAATATTGTTACGGGGCTCTCTTTTGGCGAATTCAAGAAAAAATATGAGAATGAACGTTTTGTAGAACTCGCTTTTGAAGGACATCGTTTCTTTGATCTTCGCCGTTGGAAAGAGGCGCCTGATTATTTGACTACTATTCGCAAGATGACAATTGTTAAAAATAATGACGGTACATATACTTATACTCCTGATACACTTGAAACGCGTAAATGGAAAGATGCTTGGTATTTATTCCCATTCCCTCAAAAAGATGTTTTGAATTGTGGATATAAACAAAATCCAAACTATTAATGTGAACAGTCATATTTTCAAGTAAGTACTATTCAGCACTTGGTTAAAGTGGAAACTTTAGCCAAGTGATAAGATATATTTTCTATTAATCTTAATAGAATGCCTTTAATTAATAACATAATAATAAAATTTATGAAGAAGTTTTATCTCTTTTTATCTGCACTTTTGGTATGTACTTTGAGTGCTCATGCTGGTACAAAACTTTTGTATTATCAGACTTTTGAGACGGCTAGTGATGTCGCTTCTACAGGCTGGGTTTCTCCATCCTTGAGTGCAGGACTAGCTATTGGCAGCGATGATTATGGGAAGTTTCTTTCTTTTTCTATTGGTGCTAACAATGATCGTTCTTGCCATTTGATTTGGGGCAGTGATTTGATAAAGACGGCAGGTGTGACATCTTATTCTCTTTCTTTTGATTTTAGTGCGACTGCATGGGGAAATAGCCATACTTCAGCAGATCTTGCAGTTATGAGTGATGAGACAACTTGCACTAAGCATCCGAATTCAAATTTCCGTACCTATAGTAAGAATTGGTTATTTGATTTAACACAGCTTAGTTCAACCACAGGTGGTAATGCTGCTGCGGCCTCAGGTAATCAGGTGTTTGCTATCTGTGGTGATTCCTCTAATACGGTGACTTTGTCATCTGGAGCCTTTTATACAATGTCTTTGGATATAGATACTTTAGCTCGTACTGTGGACTATGCAATCTATCAGTCCGGTGTGTCTAAGGCTGTTTGTCAAGGTGTATATTCTGTTCCAGAAGGTACAGATATGAATGCTACAGGATTATATTATCTAGGTGCACGTTATTCTTCTGTTACTTTATTTGATAATATAAAGGAATCTGTGGATTTAAAACAGGATGTAGCTAATAAGCCAACTGCAACTTTAAAAGGGATTAATAATCAACAGCGTGTATATTCCTTAGGATTTATTAGCGGAGAGACATTGCATTATGTATTCAATGATGGGCCAGAGCAATCGGTATCTTATGCGGACTGCGATGGTGTCTTTACTTGGTCTAACAACCCTAATTATAATCCTGATAATGAAAAACCGGTAACGGATCCTTGTCAGAGTGGTACTCTTAAAATATGGACAACTTCTGGTTCTGCAACTTCGGATATAGCTACTGTAGATGTTGATAATGATGAGGTTGCGCTTCCAGCTACAACGGCTTCTATTGCTGCTGTTGAAGATGGTTATGGAAAGTCTTATAAACTTATTGCGGATAATAGTACAACTCCATTGGCTCCAAAACTTTTTATTGATTATACATTTACCCCTAAAGATGGTGGTGCGGTTATTACTGGATCTGATTTAAGTTCTGGTTCTACTGTAACCGTTCCTTCTGCAGGCACATTAGAATTGACAACAAAGGCTTTCGGATATCAGTCTACAACATCTACAGTTGTTAATGATCATAAGTTTGCTCAGGCAGAAGATTACAATTTGGCTCATTGGACAGCTGCTGATGCTACAAAGGCTGGTTTTACTGCTAATGGAACGGTTTCCAATCATTATTCTGATTATGGTCGCTACTATTGGTATACCGTTAAAGGTAAAGAAATCGGTGATACTGTAAGAACAGCATATAATACAATAAATTGCTATAAAAAAGCTGCTACAGACTGGAAAGATTCTGTAGTTATAGGTAAGCTTGCATTTACGGCAATTCCTGCAGTAGATGTATCTATCTTTGAAGGCATTGGCCTTTATCTTGATGGTCAGACAGCTGCTGGGAAATGGATCAGTAGTCTTTATTTTGTAGTTAATGGTCTCACAGATAATGATTTTATAACCGTTTCCGGTACTTCTAATTATGGCAGTACCTCTCTTCATCCTTATATTCAGGGCTCGGCTCCTGATCAGACTGCTTATCTGACTATGAATAATGCTCCGGTCATTGGGGTTTATAAGGGTACAAGTCAGTTTAGCTTGTATCGTGTTTCAGATATTCTCGCACGTGTTCAAGTGTTTAAGGATCAGACGGCGAATGATCCTACAGGAATTAAGACGATTAATACAATTGAGACATCTTCAGATGCTCCTGTTTATAATATCAGTGGTGTAAGAGTTAATAAGGATCATTTACTTCCTGGTATCTATATCCAGAATGGCAAAAAGTTTATTGTGAAGTAAATAATAGTAAAAATGATTTCAGAAGGATTCCTTATCAATAAGATAGGGAATCCTTTTTATATATTCAGCTTTTAATCATTTTGATGATGCTGTTATATAAATAAATATAGACGTTCTTTATCATTTTTTATAGGTTAAATAGCAAATATTAGTGTTTCCTATCATGTTTCCACACTACTTTTGTTCAAAAATCTAAATCATCTAATTAATAACGAAATTTTGTATGAATAAAAAGTTAATTTTATCTGTTGCCATGGCCTTGCTGACCTTCTTCCCATGCTTTGCTCAGCGACAGATGGAAAAGCTGGACCGGGGACTTGTCGCCATGAAAGCTGATGGAGGGATATTCCTCAGCTGGCGTGTTCTTGGTGAGGAATATTATGACGTGAAATACAACGTCTATCGGAATGGAACAAAATTGAACAGTGAACCTCTTAATGTATCTAATTATACAGATACAGGTGGCTCTGTATCTGATACTTATACTGTCCGTCCCGTTGTCCGTGGTGTGGAGGGTACCGACAGTAAAACGGTTACTCCATGGGCGGATAATTATATTGAGTTGAAGGCTCCGACACGAATATCCAATGACGGTAAAACGGATATAACTAAGGATTATGAACCAAATGATGCCACTGCTGCCGATCTTGACGGTGATGGTGAGTATGATCTTATCGTCAAGATGGTGAATACCCAGGATGCAGCTAAATCTTATCCTAATGATGCTACTGATTTCGACAGAATTGAGGCTTATAAACTTAATGGCACTCGTTTGTGGTGGGTAGATGTTGGCCGTAATATGGTTGATTTCCAGAGTAATGAGATTGATATCGGTGCTTATGACTGGGATGGAGATGGTAAGGCAGAATGTGTGATGCGTGCTGCTGATGGGCTTACGATTCATGCTGCCGACGGCAAGAGTTATGTTATCGGTGACCCTAATGTGAATACCCGTCCTGACTTGGTACGTGGCGGTGCTACAACATTCACTCATACAGGTGCCGAATATCTTGTTTATTTTAATGGTGCCACAGGTGTGCCTTATAATATAGGACCGGATACCCATCCTACCTATATGGAATATCCTTTGAAGAGACTGGAAGATGGCGAGACTGATCTGGCTGCTGCATGGGGTGACGGCTATGGTCATCGCAGTAGTAAAAATTATATCTGGGCTCCTTATCTTGACGGCCGGCATCCGAGTATTGCTTTGGGACGTGGCATTTATACCCGCCAAAAACTGGTTACTTTTGATGTTGATCCGGCTACCCACAAACTTGTCGAGCGCTGGCGCTGGTCGAATAATACTCCGGGCTCTATATGGTATGGTCAAGGCTATCATAACATGCAGTGTGCTGATGTAGACTGGGATGGTCGTGATGAGATTATCTTTGGTTCTGATGTCATTGACGATGACGGACAGGGCCTTAGTTCTACTGGTCTCGGTCATGGTGATTCTTTCCATATCGGTGATTTCAATCCCTATATTCACGGTCAGGAAATTGCCGCATGTTGTGAGGACAATCCGGTTAATGACTATCGTGATGCTACGACAAGCAAAATATATTATCGTGTCACAGGATCTCGCGATGCCGGGCGTGCCCTTGCCGGAAACTTTGATAATAACATTCCGGGAGCACAGTTTATTACGGCTTATGATTCCGAGAGCTTGATCAGTTGTGTTACCAATAAGCATGTAGACTCAGAGAATGCCGGAGGGGTCACTCAGAATTTCCGCATCTATTGGGATGGTGATCTTTGTGACGAGTCCTATGATTATACCAATGGTGAAAACTCGACCCCTGGTATTTATAAATATGGAAAGGGCCTGATTGCAACATTAAACGGAGCTGTTACTAATAATGGTACTAAAGGAACGCCTTGTCTGGAAGCTGATCTCTTCGGCGACTGGCGTGAGGAGATCGTAGCCCGTACTCCGTCTGGCGATATCCGTATCTATACAACTAATATCCCTACCACTTATCGGGAATATACTTTGATGCAAGATCCGCAATATCGTGAGTCTATCGTGTGGCAGATGCTGGGTTACAACCAGACACCGCATCCAAGTTTCTTCCTGGGTCAGATGGAAGGAATCACTTCCGCACCACCGTCACCGATGATGACAGACCGTACGGAAATCAGCAATAATGGTACCATTTCTTCTTCTGTAGATGACAAGCAGATTATTCTTGCAGAGACAAATGATATGACCGTTAACGTCAGTGACGGAGCAAAACCGTATATTTTTTATGATAATGCACCTTCTTGGGTGAAGGGGCATCAGGACAATGACAACATAGAAACGATTTATTATACTCACACCCTTACAGGCGGAGCCTTTACAGGGAGTATGCGCATGGTGAAGATGGGAGACGGTGTCCTTTCTTTGCCAAAGGTGATAGAAACTTATACCGGCAATACTGATGTATGGGCAGGAACTCTTAATTTTGATGGCACGATGCAGAACAGCCGTGTTTGGTTGAACCGTTTTGCGGTCCTTAACAGCAACGGCGGTAAATTCCCCAAAGGGATCAAGGCAGACTACGGTGCTTCTGTTCGTCCGGGTGGATTGAAAAATAAAGGAACCTTGGAAACGGATACTCTTTCCCTCGGCTTCGGTTCAATCGTGGACTTTGATATTTATGCGGATCATTCTTCAGATACAGTGACTGCTAAGGTACTGAAGCTTGAGAAGAAAGACTGGAAGTACGGGCCGGAATATCTTGTTCCGCGTTTTAACTTTACCGCAGATGGAGACAGTGTGAAAGCTGGTGTCTACACCATTGCTAAAGTCGACTCCATATCCGGTGATCTAGGCAGTATCAAAATTACCGGCTTGAGGGGACATAAAGCCTCGTTAAGTTATGTTGACGGGAAAATCCTTTTGGCAGTAGCTGATCTTCGTGATCCTGCTTCTGTAGTATGGACCGGTGAAACGGATAATGTGTGGAATCTTGCAGACAAGGATAATTTTGAGAATAGCAGTACTGAGTCTTCTGATGTTTTTGTGACAGGGGATCAGGTGACTTTTAATGATAATGCTTCCAAAGGTGATATCAATATTGCTGAACCGGTTTCACCGGGGAGTGTCACATTTGATAATACTACCTTGAATTATATATTGACCGGTGACAGTATTGTAGGTACATCAAGTATTACCAAGAAGGGTACAGCCAATGTGACAATTAATAATATAAATACCTTTACAGGTTCTACTAACATTAATGGAGGTTCAATCACAGTAGGAAGTCTTGGTGTCAAGGACGGTGTCAATAACGGAGCTCTTGGTAAATATACGAATACCATTTATATGAATGGCGGGACATTGATCCCGGAAACTTCTATGGTGACAAACCATCCTTTCATACTTAATATGAATGGTGGTACCATTAATACTGAATCGGGAGTCACATTGACATTGAACGGTGCGATCAGCGGGACTGGAAATACTTTGACCAAGACTGGTGATGGTACTTTGGTTCTTGCTCCGACTGCCGGTTATGGCAGCTTGACTATAGATGACGGCGTAGTCAATGGCACAGAGAACAATGCTCTTCATGGCTATCCTGCTACGATCGTCTTGAATGGGGGAACCCTGTATGACCCGGATAACATCTATACTTATTCAACCAATAATGCCAATATCAATGTTCCGGAGGGAGCTTCTGCTTCCTGGTATATGGATGAGCGCTGTAATTATATGGGTGCACTGACAGGTGCTGGGACATTGAATGTGTATGCTACAGGTCCACGTATGGAAGAGTATGGTGATTGGTCCGGATTTACCGGAAACTTAAATATTGCTGGTCATAAGACCGGTCAGTATGATCCGATATTTACTTTTAATAATGCTAATGGCATGAAGAATGCCTCTTTGAATATCACAGTAGCAACAACTAACAGTAATAAGAATTTTGCTATTGGCAATTTGAAGGGCAGTGCTGTCCTGTCTGGCTCCGGGACATGGACAATAGGAAACCTTGGAGAAGACGTCACTTTCAGTGGAACATTCTCTGGTGGGAGTATTGTCAAAACCGGTTCCGGTAGTTGGACTCTGAGCACATTGCAGTCTGGTGTTGGCGGAAACACTACAGTCAATGGCGGCGTTCTTAATTTGATGAATTCTGCTCAGTCCAGTCTTTTCTTTGGTGATCATGATGTTATTGTATCCGGTTCCGGTATATTAGCCGGTCAGGCCTATGTCAATAATATCTATGTTAATAATGGTGGAACTATTGCTCCGGGAAATTATACTCAGGCGATCAAGCTGGGAAGTCTGAAAGCTAAAGGCAGCATTTTCTGTTATTCCGGTTCCACTGCAGAATTCTTCATCCGTAATAATAAGCAATATACATCCAGTTTAAGTTATCTTGAGGCTGGCAGTATGATTTCTATTAATGGAAATCTTGTTGTTGACGCCTATAGTGGTTATGTCCCGGCTGCCGGTGATGCTTTTACCCTTTGGACAGCTAACAGTTTTCAGGGTACTCCTTCTAGTATAACCTTGCCGGAACTTCCTGATGGTTTGGCATGGGACACTTCTTCCCTTTATCAGCCTACGGGAATACTGAAAGTTATAGCCACTACTGGTATCAGTAATTTGAAAGCTGATGATGAATTTTCCGGTGTTCTTTATACGGTGGATGGTGTTCGTCTTGCTGATATCACTACTACTAAGGCAAGAGCACAACAGGATGTCAGGCGTATTGCCGGAAAACCGGGTGTGTATGTGATCAAGGTTAGCAATGATTCTTTCAAGATTGTTGTTAAGTAAATAATATTTTTGACTAATGCATAAATTAAAAATATATCTAATTATCCTATGCTTGTTTTTTACAGGCATAGGATTTATTTCTTGTTCTGATGATACTGCAACAACGGAAGATTATACAAGTTTGTTTGATGGTATCTTTGCATCTGTTAAGTCTGAGTATACAGGCAATTTGACGTTGTTGGATAATACTGCAGTTGCACTCAAGTTTAAGATAACTGATGATAATATATCCGGTGCAGTTTCTACTGATGTAAAGGTAAGTGAATTTCCAATGGGAAATATTTTTTATAATTTGTACCCTAATGATTACAATCATATCAATGTTTCATCAGAAGATGAGTATGTCGCTCCTCTTGACAGTGTGGGTTTTCTTAGTAGTAGTATTATGAATTTTAAGACGGATAATAGTCATACCAGTCAGTTGAATTTTACTTTTACTAAAGATGGAGTTAAGCATACCGGATGGGCTCAAATTTCAACGACGGGCATTTATTATTCTTCACAGGGTACTTTGCAGATTACTTTTACGGTAACTGATCTTGTTGTGGATAATGAGGATAAATCTTCGTTGTGTTCCGGTACTAATTCTATCAGTTACACTACTCTTGCTGAAAAGGTACAATAAAGTTCTGTAAATATCATGAATATCAAAAAAATAGTATTTTCTTTGTTTGTCATCGTTTCGTTCCAACCCATTGCAGCACAGGTCCACAAGCCTGCTCCTACAGATACACCCACGTCAATGATGGAGAAGCTTGATCGTGGACTTGTCGTTATCAATACGGCTGTCAGCGGTAAGTATTTTGTTTCCTGGCGCTATTTAGGAACGGATGATACGGGTACATCTTTCACCTTGTTGAAAGATGGAGAACCCTATAAAAGTAATATTCTAAATGCAACATCTCTGTCTGTAGTGGGTACTGCTACTACTCAATGGCAGGTAGTAACTCTTCATAATGGTGTAGCTGTAGATACTACTGCTGCTGTAACTCCATGGGGAAGTGTGTATAAGTCGATAAAACTGGACCGCCCTGCTTCCGGTAGTGGTTATGCCTATACGCCTAATGACTGTTCTGTGGGTGATGTTGACGGTGACGGACAGTATGAACTTTTTGTAAAATGGGATCCAACCAATTCAAAGGATAATAGTCAGAGTGGAATCACCGGTAATGTGTATATTGACTGCTATAAACTTGACGGAACAAAACTCTGGCGTGTTGATCTTGGTGAAAATATTAGGGCAGGAGCTCATTATACCCAGTTCCTTGTTTATGATTTCGACCGGGACGGCAAGGCTGAAATGATTTGTAAAACGGCACCGGGAACAATAGATGGAGCCGGAAATTATGTCAATCAGGCAGCTACCGATGCAGCGATAAAGTCTCAGGATAATACTATGGTTTATCGTGACAGCTATGGAAGAATTATGAGTGGTCCGGAATACCTTACCGTATTTAATGGTCTTACGGGTGCAGCTATTCATACTATTTATTATAATCCAAACCGTGCCGGGACATTCAATCAGGTAGGCGCTTATCCGGACAAGAGTTTTTGGGGTGATTCTTATGCCAATCGCTCTGAGCGATATAATGCAACAGTAGCCTACCTTGATGGTGCTGATGCCAATCCAAGTGCGGTGATGTGTCGCGGCTATTATACCAGAAGCTATGTATGGGCTGTTGATTTTGATGGCAAGCAGCTTAGTACTAAGTGGCTGCATGCATCCGTGTCTAAGTCTGAAGTTGACCTCTACGGACCGGCATTGACTCAAAAAACGGTTTATACCTATAATAAAAATACTTATAATGTCAATGATTCTTATACTTGTTATGGGCAGGGACCCCATAACATCAGTGTAGGTGATGTTGACGGTGATGGCAAGGATGAAATCTGCTTTGGTTCGGCTGCTGTAGATAATGATGGCAAATTACTTTATTCAACAGGTCTTGGTCATGGTGATGCTCAACATTTAGGTGATTTTGATCCGGATCGTCCCGGTTATGAATATTTTATGGTCCATGAGGATAGCCCGTGGGGATATGATCTTCGTGATGCTGCAACAGGTGAAAAGATATTATGGAAAACGGGAACACGTGATACAGGCCGTGGTCTTATTGCAGATATAGATCCTGCTTATCGTGGTTGTGAATTTACTTATGCTACTCAAACGGGGACTTATGATATTAAAGGAAACAAAATTGCGGGCATAGATGGCAGTTATGCCCAGACAATGGGGATGAACTTCCGCATTTTCTGGGATGGTGACCCTTATGAAGAGATGGAAGACGGTACAAGTATATCAAAATGGACGGGATCTGGTAGCAGGGAATTTACTATAGGTCGTTCTGCAGTAGGCTCGTATGGAAATTCTACTTCTTGCAATGGCACCAAAGCTACTCCAAATCTTCAGTGTGATCTTTTTGGTGACTGGCGGGAGGAACTTGTTCTTTGGGATTCTACAGACAGCTGTACTCTTAATATTTTCAGCACTACGGAGCCTACTGATTACCGCGTCCCTTGTTTGATGCAGGACCACATGTACCGTATGGGTATAGCATGGCAGAATAATGGCTATAATCAGCCGCCGCATCTGGGGTATTACTTGCCTGATTATATTAATACTTTTCAGGGGGTAGATACTTCAACAGGTATTAA
>DMYZ01000239.1 GCA_003483565.1 Prevotella sp. | reverse complement strand
TTTCCCAGGGAGTGTATAAAACAAGAGAGAAATCGGTCGTTCTTCCTGCTACTGAAGTAGTAAGCGAGGATGAATTTTTTGATTATGCTGCTAAGTATAATGGGAAAGTCAAAGAGATTACACCGGCACGTCTCAGTCCCGAAACGACAAAAGCTGTGGCTGCTGAGAGCTCTCGTATTTATGATATCCTTCATGCCAATGGTATTATCCGTATTGATTATATCATTTCTAAAGATAAAGATGGCAAAGATCAAATCAATATGTTGGAGGTCAATACTACTCCAGGCATGACGGCTACGAGTTTTATTCCTCAGCAGGTAAAGGTTGCCGGTCTCAATATTAAGGATGTCCTGAGTGATATTGTGGAGAATCAGTTCTGATAGACTTTTCTTGGAGGTGATAGAATGAGGGTGTGTCAAAACTAAAATGCCTTCTCAGAAAAGTTACGAATTATACTTAGAGCAATAGAAAAAGCCATATCTTATCCTAATTTTGAGGTTAGATATGGCTTTTAGGTCTTGTTGAGAGTGGTCTAGTTCCGTTTTATTAGTTGTCTATTTCAAAAAATGACTTTTGGCACACTCTCATTTATAAGGGACATCAAAAACAAGTTTTTGGTGTAATTTTTTTATATAAACTAAATTGGGATTTTTATTTGCTCAATTTTAGTGCTTCTACGGGATTGTTTGTTGTCAGAAAATCTACACCGGCCTTAATAAACTTATCCATTTGGTTAAGATCATCTACAGTCCATACATTCACATCCATTCCTAATTTATGTGCATCGGATATATAATTAGGATATTTACCATAAGTTGCTTCATTAAAGTCTATGCCGGTACATCCCATAGCTTTACACTGTGCAGGAGTAAGGTCATTATTTAAGTATGAAATTTTTGTTCCGACAGGAGCATGCTGGGCAAGATATTGACAAGCATTTTTACTAAAAGAAATGTATTCAACTCGTTTTTCCATTTCTTCTTGCTTTACAGAGTTAAGTACAGAATCAATACAACGGTCTTCACCTTCGTTTGTAATATGTGCTTTAATTTCACAAATTAACTGTGTTCCATTTAATTTTTTACCTGCGCGAAGATATTGCTTGAAAGTGGGGAGCTTTTCTCCATTAGACAAAATTTCTTTTTTGAGTTTCTGATAGTTGACCAGCTCTATGTTTGTACCATCCGGTAGAACACGGTCATGGTTTACCATAACAACACCATCGGTTGTGATATGAACATCGAATTCAGAACCGTAAGCTCCCAAACGATTTGTTCCATTGAGAGATGTGATTGAATTCTGTGCTGAACCTGCCGGTGTCCAGTAGCCACGATGGGCAATGACTTTTGTCTGGGCACAGACGGTCATGGCCATCATGGCCATAACCGTCAAGAAAAATAATTTCTTTTTTTTCATGAGAATTAATTTTATTGTTCTACAACTTTTACGTTATCAATGAGAACACGGTTTTTCCCTTGCCCTATACCTCTCAGGTCAGAATTCCATTTATCACCACCCACGAAAACTATTCGTGTATCTTTTGTAGCACCCTTTATTTCGAAGTTGAAATTGGATCCATCCTGAGCCCAAGGATTATAATCCGTACCATTTTCATTGTTTGCCGAGTTAGGGAATACTGAGCATTCAAATTTAGCGCATGTGTATGATGTGCCACTAATATTAATAGTACTCATCTCATCGGCAACGATAGTGCCCGGACCGATGATACCTACTTTTATGATTCCGTCATCTTTATTGCCGTTGGAAGCAATATAACCGATAGCTTGGAAAGACACTTGAACATCAGTAGCAGCCTTTAGAGTGCTCAGAGCTGGCGACTCCACATCTCCGGCATAATTAGTTTTCCCGAGTTTGATATAGCCTATGCCTCCATAGAGCCAGCCATCAAGTGTAGTCCAACCAACACCCTTTTCAGCATCACTCCATTTTGAATAGGCTATTTCTGGATACTGATAATATGGTTTATTCTCACCTTCATTCATCCAGTTGAAATTTTCATTCATTACAAGTCCAGGAGCTTCTTGGGTAATTACGGTAGAAGAAATAAGACTGTTGTAATCTCCTTCTCCTCGTACAGTTAGAGTCACTGTACGAGCATCCGTGGGGTTACGGTCGAAAGCTAAGTATACTGTATCGACCCCACAAGAATCAATACGTGCCCAATTTTCGGTTCCAAGTGATGCTGCCCATGGTATGTTGTGGTTTACAGGTATTGCCAAAAGACCTGCTATAGGAAGCATGGTATATCCATTTGCGGCATTTACAATCTCTATCTTCGGTTTATTGGCAGCTTGGAGAATATCCAGAGCGTTGAGCATATTGCCATCATTGATAAAATTGATTTTGCCTTCACGGGCCTTGAAATCAGAGTTGGCATCTACCCAATAATACATGATACCATCACCCTCACCTTCATCGATAAAATAGTGCAACCAAGAGGAATCCGCTTGATTGTTTAAATTAACTTTCCAGTCTCGGTTAGAACGCACTGTGACACCAATACGGTTGTCTTTCTTAATACCTTCAACTCCTACGTTAATTGTTTGTGTAATTCCATCGAAATTAAGGTAGGGATTGCCTGTCTCTGTATTGTTGTCCGAACAGGCAGAGAAGGGGAGTAACCCAATGGTTGCCAGTAACGGAACAAATATATTTTTCTTGTTCATAATGATTCTATTTTATTTTCCTTCTTCAATGGCTTGCTTGCTCCACCATAATGGTGTCTTCATATCATTGTCACCACCCATATCCTTTAGAGCGGCTGCAACATTGATAGCATTGGTAGCAACAGTTGTATTAGGATAGGCCATGCGAGTAGGGAGTACCATATCATTAAAAGTACATCCAGCTCCAATAGTAAGTATTGGATATCCTGTACGACGGTATTCATTCCATCCTTCCATACCTACCCAAAAGGATGCTAAATATTTTTGATTTATGATCAACTGTTCATGATTGGAATTATCATCCCAAGAACCTAATGGCGAATTTAGGTATTCTTTAATCTGATCGTCTGTAATGGTATAGTCATTCGAGATAATCGTTCCGAAACCCGACCATTTCTTCATTGATGCTGTTACTGCATTCTCGTAATAAGTATGAGCTGCCTTCTCTCCTCCACTAATCCAACCGTTGAGGGCTGCCTCGGCAAGTATAAATTCAACTTCTGAATAATCCATTAAAAATTCATCGGAATTGTTGCGTGATAAAGTAGTATAATTTAAATAAGAAGTTCCCTTATCAGCTGTGTTTTGTTCTTCAGGTGTACAGCCTGCCACCGTACCTTTCCAATAAGTATATTTTGGTCGTTTGTTTCCAATAATAGGTAGTCGGGGATCAATGTAAGCATCTACTGTTTCGTCATTTCCTTTGACAACCATAAGTTTTATGGTCTCTTCTGTGAGACGATAAGCAGTAAAATCAGCTTCAGTGTAATCTTTAGGATCAAATTCTGAATAGTATGGATCGATGGCACTGTAATGAACGGTAGCATTGTCATCATTTGAAGTGAATATGGGATATTCAGAAGGATTATTGACAATTTGTTGCATTTTTTCTAGTACAGTATATGTGCTATCTATCATAGTTGTGGGGCGTCCACTAATACGACAAAGTAAACGGAGATATAGCGAATTGTTGAATTTACGCCATTTGCCCATGTCAAAGCCATACATTCCATCTAAAGATGTTATACTACTATTTACATAAGGATTTTTAGCATAAATTTTATTTGCAGTTTCAAGATCACTACACATCTCTTGATATACTTGTTTTTGAGAGTCAAAAACGGGCTTTTTAATTCCTTTAGTGGCTTGAAATGCTTGTGAATAAGGGATGTCACCAAACATATCGGTTAAGTTTTGCATCCAAAGTACATATAAGGTTTTTGAAACAGCTTGGAGTGCTGGTTCATTTTGGATGGTAGCTAATCGATACATTTCATAAATATTGCTACCATAGGAAGCTATATGGTTCCAAAGACTTGTCCAATTACTGTCTCCAATATAATAACGATGTTCCTGACGTACGGTATATGCTGTATTTGCTGTATGCTGGATGAGTTCATCATTCCAGAACCAGCTGATATAAGTCAGATAATTAGTTCCCCCATATAAAATAGGTTCGAACATAGCGCTTGCACTTAGTTTACCACTTTCTACTGTTATTTTATTTGGATTGCTATTTGTTCCATCAAAATTTGCAGTACAGTTTGTTAGTAAAAATTCACAAATTAATACTAACGTTGTATATTTAAATATTTTCATAGCGTTTAGAATGATAGTTTAACATTGATTCCATAAGATCGTGTCATAGGATATGACATAGTTTCGATACCTCCATAGATATCGGCTCCATTAACCATAGCAGTTTCTGGATCGTATTGAGGGAATGGAGTGATGCAGAAAATGTTGGTTGCATAAATACCTATGCTTGCGTTATCTAAAAATTTTGTTTTATGACAAAATCTTTTTGGAACTATAAAATCAATACGAACTTGTCTTAATTTTAAGAAATTTGTGCTAAAAGTGTTTTCTTCTGCATTATTACGGTTCCAAACATAATTGTTGTAGTAGGTTTCAGCACTG
>DMYZ01000165.1 GCA_003483565.1 Prevotella sp. | reverse complement strand
TCCTTGTCCTCCGGATCCCGTAGCAACTCGTCAAAATCCAGAATACCGTCGACTCTTTCTCTCTGTGCCCTGATCCATTCATTCACAGTCTGCCGGGCTGCCTCATGAAAGGGTGAATAATATCCGTTTCCCTTGAAAGGTGTTATCGTACCCAGATAAACTTTCAAGTGCTTCTCCTTGCATTTCCTGATCATTTCCTCGTATGCAGAGATCAATTGCCCAGCTACTGTTTCACTATTTCCACGACTGTTGCCAATATCATTGACTCCTTCGAAGATAACAACGGATTCCACCCCACTCTGACCGAGAATATCATGATCGAACCTCAATCTTGCCATCGTACCGAATCCACCTTCTGTAGCGACCCGGTTATTGCCAATGCCCAGATTTAAGATCCCGACATTATCTATTTTATATTTTAGTTGAAGGTATTCTGAAAGCATGTCCGGCCAGCGATTCTGAGCATTATCCGTACTGTTTTTCCCGTCGGTAATGGAATTGCCGATAATGGCAATGGCATGCGATCTGGAATCAAAGACATCAAGGGCAGAAATGTTAAACCAGTGGTTTTCCCGGAATGCTTTTCTGAAACTGCTTCTTGCATTCGTCACGCCACGCATGATATAGGTTGTTGTACGGGAACCCATATGAACGGTGGGAGATGCAGGAGCCTTCGTATAATTAATGGTAATTGCCAGTTTCTGCCGGGGAGCTAATTTGAAAGGAAGAACATCGCTCCATACAGCTTTTCCTCCTGGAATGACAACCTTATAGGCATTATGAAACTTCAGATATCGGGCCGACTTCTGAAGAATCGCAAAAGAATCAGCAGAAGTGGCAATATAAACCGAACGGATATACACGGCCTCACTGCTCAGTTCATTGCTCAACTCCAAACGGATCAAATCGCCGCCGATGGAAACCTTCACGACCTGACGGACAGAACGGTCTGACATATTATTATCATACGGCATATACGCCTTTACGGGAATCTGGGGAGCTGTAGCCCACGTTCCTACCCAATGGTTGCCAATGATATCCTTTACACGTGCCTGTAAGGTAAGAGAGCACAATAACATAAATATGAATAATATCTTTTTCATTATCCTAATAGCTATAATCTTCTAAGAAGTTAATCTAGAAATAATTGTGCTGACAGCAACTGTATTACCTCTATTTTACGGCAAGCAAAGATACAACAATTTTCCGGAATCTGCAAACCTTGAATTACAGTTCTCCGCCGGTCCGGAAAGCAACTGAATATTATTCCGTTTTTAGACGGATTGAGCTATTACCGGAGTGCGGTAACAAGTCTACCGGACAATGGTAATAAGGTCTCCACAGTTTGGTAACCTCATTACCGGATTGTGGTAACACCATATAATTTAATATTATCTTTGGAAAATTTGCATAATTCAATTTTTGTTCGTAGTTTTGCGAATTTAACACATAAGAAGAAAAGACTGAATTTGAAATAAATTTCTTTACTCCTTCATTTTAAAATTTAAATTATGACAAGCAAGAAAAAAGCCGCTTTTACTTCCATCATCGCTGCAGTGTTTTTAACTACTATGAAATTCGTGGTAGGTATTCTCACATCCAGTTTGGGAATACTCTCCGAGGCTCTCCATTCTTTACTTGACCTGTTGGCTGCGCTGATCACCTTTGTCTCGGTGAGTATATCAGATAAACCTGCTGACAAAGAACACCAGTACGGGCATGGAAAAATAGAAAACCTCTCTGCTTTTTTTGAATCCATACTGCTCGTTGTTACTTGCATCTGGATTATCTATGAAGGTATCAGTCGTTTGGTTTCCGGCAATACAACCATCAAAGTAACCGTATGGAGTTATCTTGTTGTCGTGACAGCAATGGCTGTAGACATCGGACGTTCACGGATGCTTTTCAAGGCAGCTAAACGCAACAACAGCCAGGCTCTGGAAGCTGACGCCATTCATTTTTCCACAGACATTCTCAGTTCAGGAGTCGTACTTCTCGGCTTGGTATGTGCCAACCTGGGCTATCACAAAGCAGATGCGATCTCAGCATTAGGCGTTGCTGTAATTGTTCTGGGAATCTCATACAGACTCGGGAAAAGAGCCGTTGACGTACTGCTGGACAAAGTCCCGGAAGGACTCACGGAAAAAGTTGAAACAAAATTGAAATCCAATAAGGAAATTGTCTATTATCATAATTTGAAAATACGTGTTGCCGGTCCCGATACATTTGTAGAAGTAAACATACACCTTCAACCTCAGACAGATCTCGAGACGGCACATGGTATCTGTAACAGAATAGAAAAAGATATGGAGACACTCATTCCAAGGTGTACCACTATCGTACATGCAGAACCCGATGAATAAACAAACAAAAATCAATAGAAAATATTAAGAAATAATCCTTAAAATTATCCAGTATCATATTTACAAAAAACATTGAGATAACACTAAAATATAAGTGTTATCTCAATACAATCAAAAACCAGTAAATTCAAAAAGCACTATAAAGTTAATTATATAACGGTGTAGTTACTATTGTTGGATTATCTCCAATAATTTCATAACCAGGCCCCGGAAGTAATTTCTCACTAGTTTTAATTTCTATCATTCCCCAACTGTCTTTACCAATAGGCTTCTTGGGTGGGTGATGATAATCACTCAAATAATATGGCAATTCTAAACTCGTATCACTGTTAGCATTTTGGAAACACAAAGTATCATTTGTTATCGTTGTCGGATCATCTAGACCATTATAAAGCGTTTTTTCTTGCGTTTTAAGAATATAGAATTTTAATGCCGGATCAGCAATCTTATTCACTTTATTTCTATTCTTATAAAAATGCAAACTCATATTATGCTCAAGTCCTTCAACTCTGTCCTCTAACTCAACATACAAAGGTTCATATAACTCAATATTATATTTGAATTTTATATTTGCTGGTGTATTATCAGTAACATTGGCAAATGAACAAAAGATAGGAACACCTGGTTGACTAGAAGAAAAAACTCCTTTTTGAATATGCTCAATAAAACCATCCAGACCAGTAAAACTTAAAACCGCAGTTGATTCAGAACCACCTAGCAAGAAAACTTTAAAATCGCACCCATCAAGAAAAGTTTTATCATCAGAATCCAAAAAGGAAGTACCTTTAGTAAAGATCGTCTTGAAACATTTCCTTATTTCAGTTTCTGCTTCAGCCGATTTTTCATTAGTTTCTAAAGTCAAAATGCCTAATCTTCCATAAGAGACACTGTTAACATACACTGCAGAATCCAACATGTCACTGCTTACTGCAGCATAAGGAGGTTGTGGGATATCCATTGTTGCTGTAAAACTTGTCTGCCAAAATTTAATATAAAGGCCAGTAGCTTTGCTTATTACATGTTCTTTTGTAATATTTGAGGTAGAACTAGACCAAAAAAGAGCATTTGTATTAATGTTACTTCCAAAAGCAGACTTCAGCTCATTATAAGATGTAAATTGTTCTATGGAATATGAAAATTCATCATTTTGAGAAAAAGAAGATTTTTGTTCTTGTTCTTTTATATAATTCATATACCGGGAATAAGATGGATTAGATATAACCCCACTAGTTGATTCAGGTAAAGATAATGTCACTGTAACAGGTTGTTTTGCACCAATAATAGGTTTATAACAACAGTTCGCGACAGAAGCTCGTGTTAAAACACTACCTAAAAAAATATCACCTCTTAATTCTGGAAGGATGACACAAGTATTGCTAACAACTTCCCTCTCTTCTTCAAAAGGATTATCAGAGCCTCTTGTTCTTAAAAAACTAAAATCTTTTCCTAAAGAATCTCCAAGATTATTATAAATATCACGAGTAGTATTAATTGATATTACATAATCTGTTGGATTATATTTCACTAATTCTCGAGATGAAGTGCAAGAATCTTCATCCCTAATTTCATTACTGCAACTTGACAAAAGAATCAGAGATAATAGTAATATCCAATATGGATTTTTCATTATTATAATTTTTTATACATAAAAAATCTTGGCAGAATAACATTAATGCTAATCCTGCCAAAAATTATTTGACATTTAGTCTTTTAGCATAAAATCCATTAATCATCAGGGATTTCAAATTGAGATACCCAAGCTGAATTATCATTAAGATGATTTGCTGTTATAAAAATAGGGACACCAGGAACCGTCTTACTGAAAGCTCCACCATCTTTTATAAATTTTTCAAAACTCTCAAAACTCTCAAAAGTTTCAGCAGCACCACTAGCATCACCTCCCAAAATATAAACATGAACATCCGCCGTATCCAATATTTTCTTATACTGTGCATCCAAACTAGCTCCACCACTATTTTTATTTATAGCAAGAGCAGCCTTAAATGCAGTTTTAACAGAGTCATAAGAGTAATCACTTTCCATTGAAATTATAGCTAATCTGCCATAAATGATAGAATTAATATATGCATCTGTTAAATGATTGTTTAAATCATTATTATTTTTGAATAAATTGCCATCTTCTGGATAATCCATTACAGCCGTAAAATTCTGTTGGAAAACTCTTGCAAATAATCCTGTTTTATGAGTTATTTTATTACTTACACAAGAAGCACTTATATTTAAAAGACTAGCTATATTAAAATTAGCACCAAAAGCTAATTTTAATTCATCATAATAACTAAAACGCTTAAAATCATATTCAAACTCCTCTGTCTGATCACCACTAAAATCTGGAGATTTCAAAGCTTCATTAAGAGCCCCATCATAATTTATCAAACGTGGATAAATCCTTTTACAGTAGTATCCCGGCATATCAAAACAGATATCAATGGAATCTAATTTTATTCCAGCAATAGCCCGAAGACGTGATTCTGTTGTAAAAAGATTTCCATCAAGGATTTCTCCCAAATATTTAGCACCTAAAGCATTAGGAACGAATTCATAAGCTTCATTAGTACTTCTTGTCCGCCTAGGATGATAAGATTCATCCCATACATAAGGATTGTCTAAACTATCAACATGAGTTGATAAACTGCTTACTAAATTGTTTCCAGAATCACCTACCTCAGATGAGCAAGAAGTAAGCAAAGATACTGTTCCCCAAAACAGAAGAACTAAAGATGCTCTAAACAAGAGTTTTTCATTTGTTTTTAATTGCATAATTAAACTTTTTAATTAATTTATTTACTTGTTATTAACAAGTATTATCTCATTATGATTAATCTCCTCACTTATAAAATCCATCGATCATTATTTACGACTTATAACAAATAGTAAAACTTTTATTTCTATCAAGATTTTATGCCTTTTCATTATTATAATAGCCTTTACTAAGATATAATATTAGTTCACTTTATTGCTTATAACAATATCAAGAAACTAACATCATATAGATATACTATTTATTTACAATACGATAAATTACATTTTAGTAGTTAACCCATAGATTATCGCTAAATTCATATACAAATATAACTATATATATAAAATTGTAACTTTTAATGTTAAATATTAGCATATTTTAAACTTATATCAAATTATATCCTATTTAAAATTTATATAATAAATAATTGTTCTAATAATATTAATCAGTATATTCAAACTTTTAAAAATATTTTCAAGAAACAAAAAAAGGGACCGACACACTTGCCGGTCCCAAACGAGAGAGAAAAATCGATTAATCACAAAGAATTAATCTGTTTCTTTTATATTCTACATATATCAATCATTGCCTCCTGCCCACCAAACAGGGTCAGAGAAAATGTACATACCAGCATCATTACCAGAGCCAAATGCTTTCGTAACATTAGGATTATTCGTAACATCACTTGCACCATAAGGCAAACGGTATGGCCAGTAATTAGAGCCACTTCTAGTATTATTTGGATTCGTCATCTTTACAGGATAACTACCATCTACATAAATACAACGACGCATGTCATTGTATGTTTCTATCTGCTCATCACGAGTTTGAGCCAAATATTTCTGAATTAAGATCTCATTAAGTGGATTAGCTGTGAAACGGTCTTTAATATTAGCTAAATACTTTTTTGTATCATTAGTTATCATACTAGAAAGATTGTCACTGCTGATAGTATTGTCAATTACTTGCTGGTAAGAAGTATTAAAGTAATCTTCCATAGATGCTTCTACACCACTTTCAAAAGCAGAAGTAGCATCCTGACTTAAACGAGCCTGGCATTCTGCTATAATAAAATAAATTTCAGACTTACTGAAAAGATGTTCATAAGCAGCACCATTATCCAACCACGCCGGATAATTAACATATTCCGTTTGTTCTGCCAAATTTTCATCACCAGGAATAGCTACAGTGTCTTTACCATAACCATTATAATTATAAATCTGTTCACGTGGATCATCTCGGTCTGCCATCAAACTATCCACAGTTGTAGAACAACCGATATATTCACGATCCCAAAAATATTCAGACCACGTATTAATATTACTAGAGCCATCAAATACATCTAAGTTACATCCAGTGAATCCACCATCGATAGCAGCATTAGCCTCTGTCAAAACCTGTGGAAGTACATCTTTGTTACGTCCATAGGTATGTAACAGATATCGAGCTTTCAGAGCATGTGCCAAAGCTTGCCATTTTGCCATATTACCACCATTCAAAACATCGTGACTTCGCAGTGTTGAACTAGGTGAGCCCTTTGCTAAATTAATTTGAGCACTATCCAAAAGAGCAAATATTTTGTTATAAATAGCCTCTTGTTTGTCCAAAGTTGGATTTAAAATACCAAGACAAGCTTGTGAACAAGGAATATCTCCATGAAGGTCTGTCAATACTCCCCAGTTCAAAGCTTCCAAAGTCTGTTCCATACCCAAAAGAGCATAGTTATCAGAATTAACACCACCAGTAGCACACTTTTTCTTAATATCCAGGAGATTATTAATATTTCCGTATGTTGCGTTCCAATCATTATCAAATGTTGAGCTAGATGCCATTTCAGCTCTTTGGCGAACCTCTATATTCTTCAGCTGATTATTACCCGTACCAAAAAGTTGTTCTGTATAAGAACTGATATACCAAGGATAATCCTGGTTCAAGGTATTAGCAACCGTACAAACTTCTGCATCGGTAATAGATAATTCACCGCTGACATATTTAGAACTGGTATGAGCCTCATCTGTATTGATTTCATCCATTTGGTCTTCAGTACAAGCTGAGAGCAATGAAGCAGACAAAATCAATCCAAAAATATATTTTGCTTTCATAATCTTTTATTTTATATAAATGTAACTATTAAAACATCCTAACATTTAGAATGTTAATTTGAAGCCACCACCAAAACTAGATGTATTTGGAACAGAGAAACGCTCAAAATAGCCACTCATATTACCATTACCCTGTGAACTTTCAGGATCCAGATCCGGCATAGCTGACCAAACTAAAATATTACGGGCAAAACCGTAAACAGACAAATCTACATTGCCAATTTTTGGCAACTGATAGCTTAAGGTTATATCACGAAGTTTCAAATAACTGGCATCATAAACTCCAGCTTCTGTTACATCATAATAAGCCATATAATAACTTCGCTTGCTTACTTCTACAGTATTTTCTTTACCTGTAGCCTCATCAATACCTTTGACAACCATTGTTCCTTCATGATAAGGAATTGATTCTTTGGTAGCTCCAAAGTAATTCATGACCAAGAGTGAACCATTATACATTTTTCCACCATTCTGCCAGTCTAAGGTTGCAGTTAAACTTAGGCGTTTATATCTTGCACTGAGATTGAAACCCATTGTAAAATTAGGAGAGCACTCACCCAAATTCTGACTATTAGCTGTAGCCTGTGGCAAACCACCAGAAAGCAAAAGCTCACCATTATCAGCACGTTTGAAAGCAAGACCATATATATTAGGATAAGTATAACCAGCCTGAGCACGAATCTGCGGTTCTGTAAATCCACCCAAGAAAATACTCTCAACCCCATCAGCTAATTTCTTGACAAAATTATGAACTTTAGTGAAGTTAACCCCTAAATTCAAATCATAATCCTTATGTTTCAAAATAGCAGCATTCAAAGAAATTTCATGTGACCAAGTAGTCATCTCACCAGCATTAGTACGCAAATATTGATAACCCGTAGAACCTGCAATAGGAACATCAAAAATCTGATCCTTTACATCCTGATAACTAGCGGTATATTCTAAACTAATACGATTATCAAATAATCCTAAGTCAAGGCCCATTTCCCAGTTGAATGTATTCTGAGGTTTCAAATTTGGATCATATTTCACATAATAAGGAGCATAAGAATTGACTCCACTAATAGGATAAGCCATAGGATCACTCAAGTACATGCCACCAGTGTATGCAGGTACATAATGATAATTACTGTAAAATTGACCGGCTTGGCCTACCTGAGCAAATGATGTGCGCAATTTACCATAAGACAAGATACTATTGCCTTTCAACCCTTTGAGTTCTGTAAAGATCCAACCTAAAGATACCGAAGGATAAAAGAAACTTCTGTTACCTCGAGGCATTGTAGAAACAACATCATTTCGACCTGTAGCGGTTAAATACAGCATATCTTTATAAGACAATGAAGCCTGGCCAAAAAAGCCCAAAGTACGCTGTTGCTCACGATACTCATCGTGAGTAATAATATTTGTTGTATTACCAATAGTAGCCTGACCATAGAAAGCTAAACCTGTACCATCATATTCCCACGTACGCTTATTGTCATGATTAAATTCTGAACCAAGTAAGAAACCAAAATCAAAATCATCAGACCATTTCGCTGTGAAATTGGCTGTAAACAAGTTATTGAAAACATTACGTTCAACACCAGAATTATCAACTTCTCCCTTGCTGTTATAAGCAGAACCAACTTCAGCTGTAGTACGATAATTAGTAGTATACATATCAATACCAGCTTGTTCACGGAATACCAAATTATAGTTTTCACCCCAATCTATATTAGGACGATATTCAACATAAGCATTTCCAAATACACGGTTAGTATGCTCATAGAACTGATCATTGGCAGCCCACCAATAAGGATTATTAAATGAAGTACTACGGAATAATACTTGCGAAGTTGGATTTTCAGGAACATTATAAGGCGTACCCTTCAGATTATATTCTGCAGGAGCACTATATACGACATTAATAATTCCATTATTAGCTCCAGGAGCCTTGGTAATCTTATCTGCACTGTAATTAAATGAGAAACCGGTCTTCCATTCCTTGCTTACCTGCCAGTCTACTGCACCCCTTGCTCCTGTACGAGTCATGCCAGTAGACGGAATAATACCTTTTTGATAAGTATCGCTAATGCCAAATGCATAACTCAGATTATCTTTACGTTGAGTAATACCAAAGTTAGAATTCTGAGTAAAACCAGTATTAAAGAAATCACCAACATTATCATAAGTTGTAGGGGTTGTCCAGCCACTCAATCCAGCCTTGGCGTATTTAGGATTGTAATACATACCTTGATGAAGGTCCTTACCATTATTCGTATAAGAATTTATAGTATTTCCACCATAAGTAGCATCATTAGGAAGATCTGTAATCTTAGGGCCCCAACTCATTGAATTATTAGGATCATAGACACCTTTAGATCCCTGTGCATAAACATCCTGATGCTCAAACTTTCGGCTGACAGTCTGACCGCTTAAGTCTGTAGAAAAACTAATAACTGGTTTAGTCGTATTTTTACTACCACGCTTCGTTGTGATCAATATAACACCATTTGAAGCACGTATACCATAAAGCGCAGAAGCGGCCTGGCCCTTCAGAACATTAATTGATTCAATATCATCAGGATCAATATCGATAGAACGGCTTGCGTTATCTGCACCAGTTACAGAATCACCGGTCTTGTTATCTGAAGTTGATACTATAGGCATACCATCAACTACATACAATGGAGTATTATCGCCATTGAAAGAACGAGCACCACGAATAACGATTTGTGCAGAAGCGCCAGGAGCACCAGATGATGCATGCACTTCAACACCAGTAAGTTTACCCTGGATGGCACTAGCTAATGAAGAAGTACCTGCAGTATTCAAGTCTTTAGAACTCAACTCCTGAGAAGCATAGCCCAAAGCTTTCTTATCACGACTTATACCCATAGCTGTTACAACGACTTCATTTAACTCTCTGTCATCATTAAGCAGAGATATTTTAAGATTACTCCCTGCTATAACCTTTTTCTGTTTCATTCCCAAATAGGAAATGATCAGTTTACTATCACTTGGCACCGATAGTTCAAAATGACCATCGACATCAGTTACTGTACCAGTCTTTGTACCTTCAACAAGGACCGAAGCACCTACAATAGGTTCTC
>DMYZ01000138.1 GCA_003483565.1 Prevotella sp. | reverse complement strand
ATGATATACTACGGTTTCGGATGGACACCCTCCCCCTATAAGTGTTTAGTACACAAATAGTTGTCTGTGAGAGACGAGTAAGTCTATGAGTATCAACGAGAAAAGGGGCAGACCTAAGTCTGCCCCTTTTTAATGTGTCGGCGGAAGTAGAGGGATTCAAACCCCCGATACCCAGATAGTGGGTATACCGGATTTCGAGTCCAGCGCATTCGGTCACTCTGCCATACTTCCAATTTGTCTAGTATACTACTTCTAAATCTCGCTTGGGGAATTTTCGTATTCCATTTTATTTTAATATTTGCGATAAGTCCAGTCAGTAGATATGTTTATATTCAGAAAAGTCAGCCAACATTCATTCCTGTATAGTTAACTCTTGTAAAAGGAACAATTGCAAAAGTACATATATTTTCTGATAAAACAAAACAAATCATAATAATTATTCAAAATTAAGTTCAGCCAATTTTTGACGTAATATGTCAGCCTTACTTTTGCGGATACGAAGCTTTATATCGCAAATATTATCAAAATGTTGATTTACTATTTTGGCCTGCATTTCTTTGATGATATGCATCACTCCATTCATCATAGGATAAGTAAACGAAAAATCTACCACTACCTCGATTTGTCGTATTTCTATTTTACTATCAGCAAGGGCTGCAGCTGCAGCAGTCCGGTAAGCTACAATTAATCCACCAGTTCCCAGATTGATACCGCCATAATATCTTACTATTACAATGAGGATATCCGTGAGTTCGTTACTATTGATTTGTCCAAGGATAGGCTTCCCAGCTGTACTGCTTGGTTCTCCGTCATCATTAGCGCGAAAGTTTTTCCTGTCTGCTCCCAGTATATAGGCATAACAGATGTGTCGTGCATCATAATAATCCTTTTTATATTGAGACAATAACTCTTTAATCTTATCAAGAGACTCTACATGATGAGAAAAAGCAAGGAACTTACTCCTTTTTTCGGTGTAAGCTCCTTTGCCCGTTTTATTAGATATAGTTTTGTATTCGTCTGTCAATGTAATGATAGATGATATTAAGTGAATTTTTTATTTAATCGAGCTTATGAACAATGAGACCGGAGCGCAACTTAGGTTCAAACCATGTTGCTTTTGGTGGCATAATTTTTCCACTGTCTGCAATATCCATAATCTGTTTCATGGTTACCGGATGCAATGCCAGTGCTATCCGCATTTCTCCACTGTCCACTCTGCGTTTCAATTCCTGCAGCCCACGAAGTCCTCCGACAAAATCGATACGATCGTCAGAACGGAGATCTTTTATTCCAAGAATTTTGTCCAGGATCAATCGTGAGGATATATCTACATCCAATACGCCGATAGGGTCATTGTCATCGTATGTCCCCGTTTTAGCTTTAAGACTGTACCATTTACCATCGAGATAAAGAGAGAATTCATGAAGCTCTTGTGGCTTATAGATAATATTACTCTTTTGTTCTATGCAAAAATCTGCCTCTAGTTTCTTCAGAAACTCTTCAGACGTTAACCCGTTCAGGTCCTTTACTACTCGATTATAGTCGAGAATCGTCAGTTGATTTGCTGGGAAGCAAACGGCCATAAAGTAATTATACTCTTCTTTACCCGTATGATTTGGATTCTGCTTTGCTCTTTGTGCACCGACCAAGGCGGCTGCGGCAGAACGATGGTGTCCATCTGCGATATATAGACTTGGCATCTTAGAAAATTCTTCTGTAATTGTCTTGATGTCGGCATCATTGCTTACTATCCAAAACTGATGTCGGAAACCGTCTATTGGAGCAATGAAATCATATTCCGTTTTGGTTGCAGCATATTTGGAAACAAGTTCGTCCAGCACTGGATCATCTGGATAGGCAAAAAATACAGGTTCCATATTGGCATTGCAAACACGGACGTGCTTCATTCTGTCTTCTTCCTTGTCACGACGGGTAAGTTCATGCTTTTTAATGACCCCTGTAAGGTAATCATTGACATATGCCCCTACTACAAGACCATACTGTGTCTTTCCGTTCATGGTCTGTGCATAGATATAATATTGTTCTTTTTGGTCCTGAACCAACCATCCTTTTTTCTGGAAATCTCTGAAGTGGTCGGCTGCACTCTCATACACACGAGGATCATACTCAGAAGTTCCAGGCTCAAAGTTTATCTCAGGTTTGATAATATGATACAAGCTCATTTCGTTGTTACCAGCTTCTTCACGAGCCTCCTCTGAATTAAGGACATCATACGGGCGGGATTCTATTTTCTCGACAAGATCCTTGGGAGGACGTAGTCCTTTAAATGGTTTAACTGTTGCCATAGTTGTATATAAATAAGTTATATTAGAAATCTTTATAATGCAAAGATATAAAAAAAATCATAAATCCAATCTTTATTCCCTAATAATTTATCAATAAAAAGCGCAGACTTTATTGAAAGTCTGCGCCTATAGAATCTTTGCGTTTATATTTTTCTTTACAGAAAAGCAAAATTACTTGTTGACTTGAAATTTATTATTGCCATCTTTGAAGAAGGCGTTAATTTGTTTGGCAGCAGCAATACCGGCATTAATATTAGCTTCAGCTGTTTGTGCCCCCATCTTTTTTGGAGTAGAGAAATAACGGCCTTCAAATTTCGCAAAATCGGCATCTGTATCCGGCTTGATGTCAGTAACATATTTTAAATCAGTGCGTTCAGCAAGAAGTTTCAATAATTCTGGTTCATTAATAACTTCCTTGCGGGCCGTATTGATCAGAATAGCATTTTTCGGCAATTGGTTGACTGTTCTGTAGTCTATGCTTTTGATGGTTTCTGGAGTTGCCGGAATATGCAGAGATACGATGTCATTAGTCTGGAATAATTCATCTTGGCTTTTACAGGCATGGACTCCCGCTTTTTCAATAGCTTCGGCAGGGCAAAAGGCATCAAAAGCAGATACTTCCATTCCGAATCCTTTGGCGATACGAGCTACGTTACGACCGACATTGCCAAAAGCCAAAATTCCCAGATGCTTTCCTTTCAGTTCAGAACCAGCCTTTCCGTTATAAAAGTTACGTACAGTATAGACCAAAAGTCCGAATACGAGTTCGGCGACAGCATTGGAATTTTGCCCAGGAGTATTCTCCACTACGATACCCTTTTTTTTGGCATAAGTCGTATCGATAGAGTCATATCCGGCTCCGGCCCGAACAACGATTTTTAGTTGTGTAGCAGCATCAATGACTTCTTTATCAATTTTATCGGAACGTACGATCATAGCGTCTGCATCTTTGACCGCATCAAGAAGGTCTGCTTTAGCGGCATATTTTTCCAGCAAGACAACTTCATTGCCCGCATTGTCCATTTCTTTTTTAATACCCTCTACAGCTGCAGCTGCGAATGGTTTTTCTGTAGCAATTATTACTTTCATGGTTGAATCCTATCTATTTTAAACGAGAATTCCTTCCGAAAAATCAGAAGGAATTCCATAATTATTTTATTTTAATGTTGGGCCTCGAAATCTTTCATCGCTTTAATAAGTGCATTGACACCTTCCATTGTCTGTGCATTATAGCAACTAGCCCTGAAGCCGCCGACAGAGCGATGGCCTTTGACACCGACCATTCCCCGTTCTGTTGCGAAATCAAGGAAAGGCTTCTCCAATTCTTTATATTCATCGTTCATCACGAAGCAGATATTCATCAAAGAGCGATCGCTTTCTTCTACAGTACCGCGGAAAAGTTTGTTGCGATCTATTTCCTTATATAGGGCTTCAGAACGCTCATGCGCATTTTTATCCATTGCCTCTACGCCTCCTTGGGCTTTTACCCAGCGCATCGTTTCAAGCAAAGTATAAATAGGAACGACAGGAGGAGTATTGAACATCGACCCCTTATCTACATGAGTACGATAATCTAGCATTGTCGGTAACTCTCGGGGAGCTAGTCCCAATTTGTCATTTTTGATAATGACAACAGTTACACCAGCCATAGACATATTCTTTTGTGCACCGGCATAAATAGCATCGTACTTGGATACATCAACAGGGCGGCTCATAATATCAGAAGACATATCAGCAATCAAAGGAACAGGAGAATCAAGGTCCTTACGCAATTCTGTGCCAAAAATAGTATTATTTGAACAGATATGAAGATAGTCGAGATCTGTTGGAATAGTATAGTTATGAGGTAGATGTGTATAGTTATCGGAGGAGGAGGAAGCAACTTCAACGACTTCTCCAAAGTGTTTTGCTTCCTTCATAGCCTTTTTGGCCCATGTACCAGTATTCACATAACCAGCTTTCTTAATCAAAAAGTTTGCTGGAATTTGCATAAACTGTAAGGAAGCACCACCACCCAGGAATATAACGGAGTAACCCTCAGGAATATCAAGCAATTCCTTGATTAAGGCTACTGCCTCATCAACTACTGGCTGGAAATCTGCTGCACGGTGACTGATCTCCATTAGAGAGAGCCCCGAACCATTGAAATCCAAAATTTGCTTAGCCGTGTTCTCAATTACCTCGCGTGGAAGTATTGATGGACCTGCGTTAAAGTTGTACTTCTTCATCTAAATACTATATTAAACTTAATTATTATGAGTATACAATGTATACTGTAACTATAGCGCGAAATTACAGATTTAATTTTAAACAACCAAGGATTTTAGCAAAAAATTGCTCAATTTGACTGTTTTGTGCCATTTTGTTATTACATAATACAATTCGCTATGTGTTTTTTGTATTTTATTTCACTTTTTCTATGACGGTCCGAATGCCTTTTAACTTTTCTCCTTGGC
Organism: Prevotella sp.; assembly: GCA_003483565.1. Lineage (GTDB taxonomy): Bacteria > Bacteroidota > Bacteroidia > Bacteroidales > Bacteroidaceae > Prevotella. The sequence goes on along the minus strand of DMYZ01000138.1, from coordinate 3,116 downwards.
ATTGTTGGATGACCTGATTCTGTTTTTCCCGAGGGACTGCAACATAGACATAACGATCTTGTATATCTATTTTTCCGATTTCTTTTCCCTGCAATCCACCCTTTTTACAGAGAAATCCAACAATATCCCCTTTACTTATCTTGTCTTTCTTTCCTTTTCCGATATAGACTGTTGCCATTCGGGCTGGCGTAACTTCTATTTTCCCATGGGCGATTCTATATTCTTCTACTTCTTCAGGAATTGTATATTCTTCTACTTCTTCATGCACATATTCTGGAATTTCTTCCTCTGGGTTGATAAGAAAAAAAGACTGACCTTTGGAATTCCAGCGCGCTGTACGTCCTACACGATGGATATATCCATCTTCACTTTCTGGAAGATGATAATGTACAATATTGTCTATGTCCGGGATGTCCAACCCTCTGCTTGCAAGATCTGTTGCTACCATAACATTAGCAGAACCATTACTGAACTTATATAAAGAGTCTTCCCTTTGTTTCTGTTCCATTCCTCCATGGAAATAAGTTACAGTAAATCCTTCTTCATTAAGGTATGAGGCTGTACGTTCTACGGAATCACGAAAATTCAAAAATACAATAGTACTCTTGCCTTTGAAACTACTGAGCAGTTCTGTTAGCGTATTCAGTTTGTCTTTCTGTGGGCTTTTTACTTTATAAATATGTACGCGATTGGGGACCTGCTCTTCTTCTTGTAGAAAATCAAGAGTTTTAAAATGAGCATTGATAATATTTTGTTCCCGAAGTTCTTCAGCTGGAGTTGCACTTAAAAGTATCTTGCGCGCGTTCTGTGGTAACTTTTCGATAAGGCAGCTCATCTCATCGTGAAATCCCATCTCCAGACATTTATCAAATTCGTCTATGATAATGAATTTTATACAATCAGCTGCAAAATTGTTTTTGCTTAAATGATCATTAAGACGACCAGGTGTCCCAAAAATAATTTGCGGACGGATATTTTTCATAACACGGTGCTCATCCATTGCAGGACGGCCACCATAAACTGCCATACCGCGGAGCCCACATTTCATACTGGTAAGGACCTCATTTGACTGTAGAGCCAACTCGCGTCCAGGTACAATAACCAGCACTTGGACATCATTATTTTCTTGATTGATCAATTGTGTCAAAGGAAGAAGATAAGCAAGAGTCTTGCCAGAACCCGTAGGTGACAAGATGATGGTGTCTTCGCGATGGTGAAGGATCTGGTCGACAGCATCTTTCTGCATCTCATTGGGAATCATACCCAGTTTGTCTAATATATCTTGTATTTTCATTTTCTCAATATTTTATCCATTTCATCAAATTCTTTACCCATATTCAGGTTTAAATATATTGTATATAAAGGTACAGCCCAGCGTGATCCCTGATCAGGAGCGAGCTTCCTGTATTTTTCCAGATAAGGTAAAGCTTTGCGATAATCTGAAAGAATGTTTTTTCGATTATTCTGTATACGATTATCCCCTTTATCCATTTCCACGGCACGGTCATAGTAAGCTAATCCTGCATTATAATAAGCATCGGCTAGACTGTCATTTTCAGCTATCAGTTTGTCACTCATTGCTATACATTCTTCAAAACGACCAGTATTAAGTAGTATCGTACTTTTGGCAAATTGAAAAATAATATTCTTTGGATCTTTTGCAAGAGCTGAGTCTGTTACAGCCAGAGCCTGGGCATTATTACCTTCAACATTGGCATAATAATCCACGAGTCGAGGAAAAAAGAAGGGAAAAGTAGGTGATTTTAAAAATCCTTCTTTCAAGGCTTCAAGATAGCGTGTCGTATCCTTTTCTAGTTTATAGGTTTCTGCCAGATATTGCAACATATATAAGTAATGAGTAGTATCTTTTAGTGCCCAGTAGGCATGGTGGAGTGTTTCTTTTGCATTTTGTTGCTTATATCCGCAATAGGCTGCCCAATAGGCCGCTTGTGGCATGTCTTTATCTTTTTCTGCATAATTATAGCTGCGAAATAACGGTTGGTTAGCACAATTTATATACTGATTAAAAAATTGATAGGCATGATCATATTTTTGTTTCTTTATGAAGAAAGCTCCGCCATTAAAAAGATTCGGGCGTATTTGATTCAAAAATTCTGCATGCTTCTCACGATATTCAGGATGTGACACGCCCTTTTTGTTAGGAGCAGCATCGATACTGTCAAAACTTTCCAAAATCTGAAATAGTTTAAGTGTATTGTCAAAGAGAGAATCGGTATCACATTTTTGTTTGAGATAAAGTCTTTCATTACCTGATTCATACTGTTTACGTACAGCAATATAAAGTGTCAGCCATATTTTAGTATTCTTTTTGTTTGAACTGTCTAGAAGAAGCTTCCTCATGGAATTTTCGGCTTTAACAAGGTCTTTGCCTGACTTAATCTGTGATTTAGCCTCAATAAGTTCTTTTTTCTGAGCCATGATTGGATGGACAGAACCTAAGAAACCAGCGAGTAACAATAAAAATATTTTATATATTCGAGTATTCATATCCTTTTATTTATCCTTTCGTCAGAAAACAGTTATTTATAAAGTTGCTGCAAATTTATAAAAAATAATGCAAACTATTTCTTATCTTTGCAAATTATTAATATATTATTATCGTTGAAACAACATTTTAAATATGAAATATCTCTTATTGTCTGATATTCATGGGTCTCTTCCTCAATTGAGAAAAGCTCTTCACTTTTATGACGAACAGAAATGTGATATGTTATGTATTGTGGGCGATATTCTTAATTATGGTCCTCGTAATTATATTCCAGAAGGTATTGACGCTCAGGGAATCGTAAATTTGCTCAATGAACGGGCAGACCATATTGTTGCTGTTCGAGGAAACTGTGATTCAGAAGTAGATCAGATGCTGCTTGATTTTCCGATGATGAGTGATTATTTGTTGCTTGTGGACGAGGGGAAAAAATTATTCCTTACTCATGGACACATTTATAACAAGGATCATCAACCTAAAGGACGTTTTGATGCTGTTATTTATGGTCATACGCACTTGTGGGAACTTAGTCGTCAAGAGAATACTGTTATTTGCAATACCGGCAGCATCACCTTCCCCAAAAACGGAAACGTGCCTACTCTATGTATTT
>DMYZ01000163.1 GCA_003483565.1 Prevotella sp. | reverse complement strand
ATATCGTTCTGGTAATATATGGCATTATGTTCGCGCAGTTTTTTGATCAGGCAGTCTTTGGATCATTTACTCCGGGAACACGAGTCGTTCTAGATACGATATTCTCAACACTTATCGTTCTCTTTACAGGAGAGTACCTGCCAAAGGCTTTTTTTAAGAGTAACCCTAATCGTCTGTTGACTATTTTTGCACCTTTGGCCTATTTCTTTTACCTTGTCCTTTGGCCTATCAGTGTCTTTTCTACATTTTTAAGCAGATGTCTGCTTCGTATTTTTGGAGTAAAAGTTAAGGAAGATTCTGATGGTGAAGGTTTCTCCAAGGTGGATTTGGATTATCTAGTCCAGTCAACTATTGACCACGCTAAGGATGATCAAGATATTGATGAAGTGAAGATTTTTCAAAATGCCCTGGATTTTACAGATCGTAAGATACGTGACTGTATGGTACCCCGGACAGAAATCAATGCGGTGGAATATAAGAGTAGTCTTGCAGAACTAATGCAGAAATTCGTTGAGAGTGGCAATAGCAAGATTATTGTGTATAAGGATGATATTGATCATATAGTAGGTTATATCCATTCTTCTGAGATGTTTCGTAATCCGGAAATATGGACTGATCGTATTCGTACGATGCCTTTTGTTCCAGAGACAATGGCTGCCCAGAAGCTAATGCGGACTTTCTTGCAAGAAAAGAAGACGCTGGGTGTCGTTGTCGATGAGTTCGGAGGCACTTCTGGCCTTGTTTCTCTGGAAGATATTGTGGAGGAAATATTTGGTGATATTGAGGATGAGCATGATACATCCAACCTTATTGCTAAAAAGATAAATGAAGAAGAATATGTCTTTTCTGCCCGGATGGAAATAGACAAGGTAAATGAAATGTTCGATCTTGATTTACCGGAAAGTGATGACTATATGACTATCGGCGGACTTATCCTTGCTTCTTATCAGAGCATACCGAAAGTTAACGATATAGTTCAAATAGGTCAGTTTGAGTTTAAAATATTAAAGAATACCATGACAAAGATAGAACTTGTACGTTTGAAAGTTGTGCAAAAGAACTAATTTTTCGCAAATTATGCTTATGTTTGATGAAATTTTAGTATTTTTGTACCCGTTTAGTGTTGAAAAATAAATAAAAATAATCTTAAAATAATGGCAGCATTAGGATCAATTAGAAAAAGGGGTGTTATTCTGATATGTATTATCGGATTTGGCCTTTTTGCCTTCATCGCTGAAGAAGCTTTTCGTTCTTGCGAATCTTCCAGGAACAATGACCGTCAGCAAGTTGGTGAAGTGTTAGGTGAAAAAATTAGTGTAAATGATTTCCAGAAACTTGTTGATGAGTACACTGACGTCATCAAGATGCAGCAGGGGACCGAGAACATTCCTGAGGATCAGATGAATCAGGTGAAGGATATGGTATGGAATACCTATGTTCAGTCTAAAATTGTCGAGAAGGAGGCTAAGAAGTTAGGTCTTACTGTAACAGACGAAGAGATGCAGAACATCCTGGATGAGGGTACAAACCCAATGCTTCTCCAAACCCCTTTTGTCAATCAGCAGACCGGTCGTTTCGATGCAGGTGCCTTGAAGAAGTTTCTCGCAGAATATAAATCTAATCAGACGGCACAGAATCCTCAGATGCAGGAGCAATATGAGAAGATCTATAACTATTGGACATTTATAGAGAAGACTCTTCGCCAGCAAACTCTTGCTCAGAAGTACCAGAGCCTTCTGTCTCATTGTTTCCTGTCTAATCCTGTAGAGGCTAAGATGGCTTTTAAGGAAGAAAATGAAGAAAGTCAGATTCAGTTGGCTGCATATCCTTACAGCACTATTCCTGATTCTAAAATCAAGATAGACGAGAGCGATATGAAATCTAAATATGATGAAATGAAGCCACGTTTCAAGCAGGCTATTGAAAGTCGTGATATAAAATATATTGACGTTCCTGTCACAGCATCTAATGCGGATCGAAATGCTATTCAAAAGCAGTTTGCCGGTTTCCAGAAGGCTTTGTCTGTTGCTGCTGATCCGACAGATTTGATTCATAAAAGTGGATCTACAGTAAACTATCTAGGAATTCCTGTTGGCAAAGATGCTTTCCCGACAGATATTGCCGCAGAGCTGGATTCTATGTCCGTTGGTTCTACTTCAGCAGTAAGACATAATGTGCAGGATAATACTCTGAATATAGTTAAGCTCATCGCAAAACAGCAATTACCGGATTCCATTCAGTTCCAGGCTATTCAGGTGGGTGGTGCTACACCGGATGCTGCTCATAAGTCAGCAGATTCCATTTATAATGCACTTAAGAGTGGTGCCAATTTTGAAGTTATTGCTAAAAAATATGGTCAGACAGGGCAGCAAACTTGGTTGACGACTAAACAGTATGAATTCTCTCCAAGTATGGATAAAGATACAAAATCCTATTTGTTATCTTTGAACACAGCTCCTGTCAACAGTTTGCAGAATATTACTTTGACTCAGGGAAGCCTTATTTTCAAAGTACTTGATCGCAAAGGTATGGAAGATAAGTATACTGCAGCTGTCATTAAAAGAACTATAGATTTTTCTCAGGATACATATCGTAATGTTTATAACAGGTTCTCCAGCTTTGTCAGTGCAAATCAGAAGCCTGATGTTCTGTTGAAAAATGCTGCAAGGAGTGGTTACAAGGTCATGGATGCTAAGGATATTACGACATCTATGCACTATGTGGCAAACATCCATTCTACTCGTGATGCATTGAAGTGGATCTTTGCTTCAGATGAAGGTGCTGAATCTCCACTATATGAGTGTGGTGATAATAATCATCTACTTGTTATGGTTCTGACTAAGATTCATCATGTAGGTTATCGTGGTCTTGATGATCCTCAGGTACGCCAAATGGTAAAGGCTGAGGTAATTCGCGACAAGAAAGCTGATATGATTATGGCTAAGATCAAGGGCGTAAATAGTATTGCGGCTGCTAAAGCTAAAGGAGCAAGCGTTTCCCCTGTAAGCCAGATCACATTTGCTGCTCCGGTATTTCTTCCGACTGTAGGTGCCAGTGA
>DMYZ01000273.1 GCA_003483565.1 Prevotella sp. | reverse complement strand
AAATTAATTCCGCCAACAGGTCGGCTTTCTTTATTTTCCAGACTAAGGGCATCACTCCTGCCGAATTTGCCAATAACACAGACAACTATACTTATATGCCGGGAAAAGCTGCAACAGCAGTGAACAGATGTCTGAAAGTACCTAATGAATGGATTCTTGACGGTGTGGAAGTATACTCTGCCGGTAGCATCAACAACTGTCAGAAGCGTCTTACAGATGATATTGACGCCGGTTATATCAGTCTGACCAACAAGCTTGGTCACAGTGAATATCGTAATGTAGATAAGTCTGCGACGGAAGCTCTCAATGAAAATAAGGGCAAACTGGTATACGGCGATTCCACAGATCCCAGTGGGATAGATGCCGAAGCATCCATCAAGAAAGGTGCTCACATCATTTATCTGGATACCAATAATTCCGACAGAGATTTCCACGAACGCCAGACTTTCTCTGTCCGTGGCAAGTGACCTTATGATAAAAAAGATCTTTCCTTGTCTTCTCCTTCTGGGTGCCGCCGGCATCCAGAAGGTATGTGGTCAGGACATGATACGACGCGATTCCATAATGCATCGTGATTTCAGATTCGTTCAGTCATCGGATCTATGGCTGGAAGAAAATAATGCCGCCGCCCTGATTCGTTTTCATAGTAATAATATTTCTTCAGGAGAGATGTTCGCACAATATGCCAAAGGCGGATTTATCGACTATTCGCAATCGCCACGTCTGTTGAACATTGGAGCGAAAGCTGAATCTCTCTATCGATTATCCCCTCACACAGTAGTATATGGTCTCATCAGCTATACCAATTTTTCCGGTCACGACATGACGGGGTCCGTATTTATTGATCCTGCTGACAAACCAATTGACATCGTAGAAGATTCCATCACTAACAGTGGGAAAAAACATCTTGATACCTATCACATGATCGGAGCTATTGGATTCAGCCTCTGGAAGAATGTATCCATGGGAGCGAAGATTGATTTTACTGCTGCCAATTATGCAAAATACAAAGATCTCCGTCATCAAAATAAATTGACAGACATAACAGGATCTCTGGGAGTATACTATCCTGTAAACAATAAACTGCAAATAGGCGGCTACTATTCTTACCGACGGGCTATTGAAAGCCTTCGCTATAATGTCTATGGCAAGACCGACCGCACCTATATATCACTTATAGACTATGGTGGATTTATCGGACAGACGGAACAATTCAGCACTGAAGGATATACGGGGAGTAGCCATGAATTGCCTTTCTTCGATGAATATCTAGGTTATGGAATGCAAATTGATATAAAGATGCATTCTTTGCTGACTTGGCACAACTCGTTTTCAACAGACAGGCGCCATGGATATTACGGCAGGAAATCTCCCTATACTATCATTTATACCCGGGGCACCAAGGACATGAATATGAATATAGCAGCATTCTGGAATATCGATTGCCGCAATCACTTCATCGACTAAACATAAGTCTGAGTGCTGACAATACCGACAACACTATCCAACATCATCTCTCAGCGGTCAACAAGGAGGGTGCTACGTATTACGAATATTATGACCCCGTAAAATCCGGAAATAAAGTTACAGTAAACACCAATATTGGATATACCGGTTGCTGGGATATAAAAGGAGAAATACCAACCTGGAATATTAATATGGGGGTAAATCTTTATCACCGCAATCTTACGGCTTACTGCTATCCTTTCTATCGCAGACAGCGATGGAACAGTACTGAAACTTACTTCACAGGAACGCACAATATAAACCTGTCCAAAGGCATCCTGACCTTATGCGCGGGGGCTTCCTATAAAAAAGGTTCAGGGAAGCCCTGCGAAGACGGAACATTTATTGCACCTTCTGACAAGCAGCTGGCTCCACCAGAAGAACCGGTTTATTTGTATCAGGAATATGCATGGTATATGGCTCCTCAGTATAAGGTAAAAGGTTATATAAAATATGCGTTTATATTTCCTGACACTCTCACCAAGATCTATATTCAACTACAAGCCGGCAACCGTCATGCCAATGTTCATAATGATTATCTAAGAGGACATGACCATTGGAGCATGACTTGCACTATAGGCTGTAATTTTTAATTTATAAAGAAAAAACAATGAAAAAAATTCTAGTCACTCTATTCCTTATTATAGCTCTGACTCCTGCAGCATGGTCTGCACAATTGGTTGTTCCACAAGACAGCAGTTTTCGCATCGGACACCTGAAGAACGGAATGACGTACTACATCCGGTATAACAGCAGAGAATCCGGCATTGCTGACTTTTATATCGCCCAGCGTGTGGGCTCCATACTGGAAAAACCAAATCAGAGAGGACTGGCTCACTTTCTGGAACACATGGCCTTTAACGGATCGCAAAATTTTCAGGGAACTCCGGAATCCCCGGGTATCGTACACTGGTGTGAGGCCCATGGCATAAAATTCGGAGCCAATCTTAACGCTTATACATCCGTAGACGAGACCGTCTATCATATTTCAGCTGTCCCGGTAACACATGAGCCGAACATTGATTCCTGCCTGCTCATCCTGCACGACTGGAGTCATTACCTTGATCTCAGCGATAAGGAGATAGACAAAGAGCGTGGGGTTATTCATGAAGAATGGCGGACACGCA